>CBDUDY010000370.1:0-1508 GCA_965366055.1 uncultured bacterium | reverse complement strand
AGCAGTAAGCACTCCTTATACTTGGTTAGTATTATCGGAAGGTTGGTGTGGCGATGCTGCGCAAATTTTGCCAATAATGCATAAAATGGCTGAGCTCAATTCAAATATCGACTTCAAAGTGGTGTTTAGAGACGAGAATCCTGAACTAATGGACCAATTTCTAACAAATGGTGGTAAAGCAATTCCAAAATTGATTGTTCTAAATTCTGATCATAAAGTTGTTGCGCATTGGGGACCTCGTCCTGCTGGAGCTATCAAGTTAATTGTAGATTACAAAGCGGAGCACGGAGTTGTTGATGAGCCTGCAAAAGCAGCACTACAAATGTGGTATCTGCACGATAAAGGTCTTTCTACTCAACAAGAATTGTTGGATATGATGAACGATTTAGAGTCTAAGAAATAACAGTTGAGTTGATTGAATCTGCTGTAGTTATTCACAGGGAGATTTAATTTTACTTAGTTGTAACGAACAAAAACTTCTTTGGTATATTCAATTTAGTTAACCGTTCCAATAATTTTAAGTTTATCAGAAGTGGAAATTCCTCCAGGATTGCAACCAAGCTTTCCTTCTGGGATTTCCATTTTTAGGTTTTTGTAATATTCTTCCCAAACATCAAAAAACTCATTTGTCTTTGGTGATTTGAAAGTCATAGGAAACATTTGGAACAATGGCTTTTTGTAAGCTTCTAGAAAAGCATCATAAATTAATTCCGAACAATAATATTTTCCGTTATCATAGATATATTCTTCATCGTAAGGGGTGCCGATTTGCTTTAAGGAAAATGCGATCGCTTCAGGAATATACTTTCTGTACTTTGGTTTTAATCTACCTACATACATTTCTTCGTTTGTATAGGTTTTAAAGGTTTTGTAGGGCGTTAATTTCACTTCTTTTCCTCCAGCTTCAATAATGTAAATGCTGTCATTCTGAATCAGAACAAGTCCTAAGTGGCTAAAGTCTTTTCCTTGATATCCTTCGGTAACTTCATTGATCGCTTCGCAAAGTGGTCCGCAATTCATTGATTGAAAAATAATATCGCCAGTTTTTAATTTTACATTTTGTGCAAAACTCAAAGTGCTGATTAAGCAAAATAAAAATATTCTTGTCATTTTTAAAAAGATACTAAAGCAATTCCGATACTGATGCTTTGTTGATTTGTATTATTAAAGTTGATGCCGTACGAAACAAATTCGATAAAAAGTTGTCTTCCATCTGACTCAAGATTTAGTTTGGCTCGTTGAAAAGTTCCCTGCAAATTCCCTCTTCCGAGCGCGAAAGATTGACCTAGTCCTAAATCAATCCCCAGCCTAGTTTCTTCGCCTACTTTTGGCATAATGCGAAGGTTTGCAAAAACTGGAGCTATAACTAACTTTTCGGATAATTTCATTCCGATTCCAGTATTTGCGCTTAGACCAATTACTTTTTTGTAATGGATTCCGTAGCCGAAATTTGCATTTATTCCATCAGGAAGAAACCAGTTGTTGTTGGAAGTTCCATCTGCGAATTG
>CBDUDY010000369.1:0-1527 GCA_965366055.1 uncultured bacterium | reverse complement strand
GCATAAGATATATGCTGAAAAAAAGGGTTCTGCAAAAGTAGACTTTAAAATAAAAATTTCCATTGGAGGTAAAATGCTTCTCAACGAGTAGTAAATGTGCAACATAATAGTTATTGATATTTAAAAATCTGCAAGATTTTTTTTCCAATATTATAAAATTGCTGACGTAAAATTTTCATTTTCCTGTCAATATAGCTGAAGTTTATCTTCACAATCAGTTTAAGTAAACGAAGGCCGCTAATGAAAAATAATTATAGAATCGTTAGAAGCAGAACGGAATCTGTAGGATGAAAAAGGAAAATTTGAAAAATATAACAGAATAATTCCGATAGTAAATTAAAAAAGAAGCCGTCTCAATACTGAGACGGTTTTTTTGTGTCTAATATTTGTTAGTTTTAAGGGGTTTTAGTATCTTTAAGTACTGATAATCAATGGTATGAATATTAAATTTAAAGATTATAATCAACAACAAAACTGGTTATTCCCACCCTCAATCGAAGAGTTGATTCCTGAAAGTCATCCAGTTCGGATTGTCAATGGAATCATTGAACAATTGGATCTGAGATTACTCGTTTCAGAGTATAGCAAAGATGGTAAACCGAGCTTTCATCCCAAGATGATGCTGAAAGTGATGGTTTACGCTTATATGGATAATACTTATTCCAGTAGGAAGATTGAAAAAGCAATGCGGGAGAATATCAATTTCATGTGGTTGTCGGCTCAACAGATTGCAGACCATAATACCATTGCACGTTTTCGAAGCAAGAAACTCAAGACTATTTTCAAAGATATCTTTAAACAGGTCGTACTGTTATTAGCAGAGGAAGGACTGGTGAGTCTGAAGGAGGTTTTTACCGATGGGACCAAGATTGAGTCTATTGCCGGGAGATATACCTTTGTTTGGGGCAATGCCATTAAGACCAGAAAAGAGAAGATGGGAGAACAACTTGAACAAATGTGGAATTATGCGCAAAGCATTGCTGATGAAGAAGACACCGATCCTACACCACCGGAGTTTAAAACCATCAATAAAGATAAGATAGAAAAGACCGCTAAGAAAATAGAAGCGATCATCAGTAAAAATCCGAAAGCTTCCACTAAAGCAAAGGCAAAATTAAGATACATTCAAAAGAATTTTTCTCAGAACCTGGATAAGTACGAGCAGCAGGAAAAAGTTTTGGCAGGACGCGGAAGTTACAGCAAGACCGATCCTGATGCCACATTTATGCGCATGAAAGATGACCATATGCAGAACGGCCAGCTTAAACCCGCTTACAATGTGCAGGTAAGTTCAGAATCCCAATTCGTCATTCATTACACTTTGCACCAAACCACCAATGATTTAAATACCCTTAAGCCACACCTGAATACTTTTAAAGATCTTTATGAGTTTTTACCAGAAGAACTTACTGCTGACGCAGGTTATGGTAGTGAAGAGAATTATGATTTTCTGGAGGAGAAAAATATAGAAACCTTCGTAAAATACAACACCTTCGATAAAGAACAAGGTATTTTAAAATCGAAAAG
>CBDUDY010000368.1:0-1528 GCA_965366055.1 uncultured bacterium | reverse complement strand
CCTTGCGGCACCAGATCCTAAGTCTGGCATGTCTACCAATTTCACCATATCCGCGTGTTATTGTGGGTGCAAATATACACAAGTTTTTTAATTGTCAAACATTTTTTCGAAAAAAATTTTAAATTATTTTTCGCTAATTTTGAGGGACAACAAAAAATCAAAAATACGCAATGGAAAAGAATGAAATAAACAAATATGTTCAAGAGAATAAAGACAGACTTGTTGATGAATTAATGGAACTTTTAAGAATTCCATCCGTGAGCGCTGATGCTGCCTACTCCCAAGATGTAATTGAGATGGCAGACGCGGTGAAAGCAAGCCTTGAAAAAGCTGGTTGCGACGTGGTGGAAATTTGTGATACTCCTGGATATCCAATTGTTTACGGACATAAAATTATAGATCCTGCCTTGCCAACGGTTTTGGTATACGGACATTACGACGTTCAACCTGCGGATCCATTAGAATTGTGGACTTCGCCTCCATTTGAACCGGTGATTAAGAAAACTGAAATTCACCCTGAAGGTGCCATTTTTGCTCGTGGATCTTGTGATGATAAAGGGCAAATGTATATGCACGTAAAGGCTTTTGAATATATGATCAAGAGTAATACGCTGCCTTGCAACGTGAAGTTTATGATTGAAGGTGAAGAAGAAGTTGGATCTACAAGCCTTAGCTGGTTTGTGGAACGCAATCAGGAAAAACTAAAAAATGATGTGATTCTGATTTCGGATACTGGAATGATTTCGAATAAACAGCCTTCGATTACTACTGGATTGAGAGGTCTTAGTTATGTAGAAGTGGCAGTTACAGGTCCAAATCGTGATTTACACTCTGGATTGTACGGTGGAGCAGTTGCAAATCCAATTAATATTCTTGCTAAAATGATTGCGTCGTTGCACGATGAAAACAATCATATTACGATTCCTGGTTTCTACGACAATGTGGAAGAACTTTCGACTGAGGAGCGTGCTGAAATGGCAAAAGCACCTTTTGATCTTGAAGATTACAAGAAATCTATTGACATCAAAAATATTTATGGCGAAAAAGGATATACTACAAATGAGCGTAACTCTATCCGACCTACGCTTGACGTAAACGGAATTTGGGGCGGTTATACTGGTGAAGGTGCCAAAACGGTTATCGCTAGTCAGGCTTTCGCCAAAATTAGTATGCGATTGGTTCCAAATCAAGACCATAACGATATTACAAAATTGTTTACAAAACACTTTGAAAGTATCGCGCCAGATTCGGTTACTGTAAAAGTTACTCCGCATCACGGTGGTCAAGGGTATGTAACTCCTATTGACAGTATTGGATACAGAGCGGCGAATAAAGCATATACTGAAACTTTTGGTGTTCCTGCGATTCCTGTTCGTTCAGGTGGAAGTATTCCGATTGTGGCATTGTTTGAAAAAGAACTGAAAAGCAAAACGATTTTGATGGGCTTCGGTCTTGATAGCGATGCGATTCACTCGCCAAATGAGCATTTTGGAATTTTCAATTACTTGAAAGGAATTGAAACTATTCC
>CBDUDY010000367.1:0-1542 GCA_965366055.1 uncultured bacterium | reverse complement strand
TGTTTTGCTTATTCTCACGAAGAAAACACTCACGCTTATTTACTTGAAGATGATGTTCCTGCTGACGTAAAACAAGCTAGAGCAAATGAGATTATGGAATTGCAATCGCAAATTTCTTGGGATCTAAATCAAGAAAAAGTTGGTCAAGTATTTAAATGTATTATCGATAGAAAAGAAGGATCTCACTTTGTAGGTCGTACTGAATTTGATAGTCCAGATGTTGATAACGAAGTTTTGATCGATGCATCTAACACATATTTGAAAACGGGAGAATTTGTAGATATTCTAATTACCGAAGCTACAGAATTTGACCTTTACGGAGAAGCAGTCGTTAAATAATTGCTTTAAAATATTTCAAAAAAAAATCCTCTTTTTCAAGAGGATTTTTTTTTGAAATTGATTTTCTTATTCATTTATACTGTCGATTACCGTTTTCATAATATCCATACTGTGAAGTTTGGCATCCATATCATAGATAGGACTTGTAATCATAATTTCGTCAGCTCCAGTATAATCGATAAATTCTTTGAGCTGTTTTGTGATACTTTCCTTATCTCCTACAAAAGAACAAGCGGTCATTTGTCCAACGTGGAAACGCTCTTCTTCGGACATTTGATCTACAAAATTCGCAACTGGTTTTTGAAGGCCTTTTCTGTTATTCGTTACTAAGTTTCTAAACATTTGCAGTAAACTTGAAGACAGCAATTCAGCTTCTTCGTTGGTGTCTGCGGCAACTGCATTTACACAAGCCATCACTTTTGGACTACTTAGATGAACTGAAGGAATAAAATTCGACTTATAAACTTCAAAAGCTTGATACATTTGTCTTGGCGCAAAATGTCCAGCAAAAGCATAAGGCAATCCTGAAGCGGCGGCAAGAGCAGCACTTTCGGTGCTTGAACCAAGAATCCAGATCGGCACGTCTACTCCTTCTCCTGGGAATGCACGAACTTTGGCAGTTGAATTTGATGCAGAGAAATATCTTTGAAGTTCACTAACGTTGCGGGGGAAATGTTGTGCTTGTTCGAAAAAGTCAGATCTGATTGCTTGAGCAGTTAGTTGATCTGTTCCGGGAGCGCGACCTAAACCTAAATCGATTCGGCCATTGTGTAATAATTGCAAAGTTCCAAATTGTTCCGCAATAATTAACGGTGCGTGGTTTGGCAACATGATTCCACCAGATCCTACTCGAATTTTTTCTGTATTTGAAGCTAAATATCCAATTAAAATTGCGGTTGCAGAGCTGGCAATGTGTGCCATATTATGATGTTCGGCAACCCAAAAACGTTCGTATCCTAATTTATCTGCGTGTTGCGCTAGTATTTTTGTTCTTTGTAATGCGTTTGATGCGGTGTCAGAATCGTTGACTACAGCAAGATCCAAAATGGAAAGCAGAATTTTTTTTGACATCTTTTTTTTCTTTTCACAAATTTAAGCCTTCTTTACTGTTGCAAAAAACTTCGGCTGTTAATTGAAATACAAATGAGAGTTACAAAGGGTTTTCGCCACAAAAAAACCTGCTTACTTTCATAAACAGGTTTT
>CBDUDY010000366.1:0-1547 GCA_965366055.1 uncultured bacterium | reverse complement strand
CTTTCAAACTTCATAATTAAATCAAAGTGCGACCTAATACTTCTTCTGCTCACAGAAGCTTGCTGTATACTTAATATTAATCCTAATTCTTTTTGCGTAAGCGTTGGATTTTCAATTGCTGCAAAGACGTATTCGGCAGATTGCTGTGGCCAATTATCCATTATTGTCAATGCTAATTGAAGCATTAAATTTAGAGTTTCATCTAAAGTTGAATTATCGGTTTTTATGCCCATAGTAATTTTTTCCTTTTTCAGAGAATCAAATACTTGTCCCGCATTTATAAAAACTTTGCCTGAACGCTCGGATATTTTTAAATTAGATTTGGGCTTGCTGCCAATTCCTATTCCCATTCGTGCATCCATTTTTCTGGATTTTAGATATGCCTTAATACGAATCGCAGCCCAAAGCGCCTCCTTAGGATCTTTAATTTCGATCTGAAAAGAATCACCTCTATATATTTCCCAATCGTTTTGCTCTTGTCCGAAATGATTAAGCAACTCCTTTAAATCATCGATCCAATCAGTAGTCTTTACTTTTTGAGACTCTATAATGTCACCTGTAATAATGCTAGTCATACTCAAAGATAATTATTTTAAGGATTTAAAATTTCGCAATGTAAAATGATTTGCACCATCAAATATATTACATCTTTATGTAATAAAAGCTTTTATTACGCTTTTATGTAATATAGACTATTATTACGCTTTTACGTAATAATTTTGATTATTACGTTTTTGTGTAATATTCGCTTTAACTTCTGTTATTAAAAAAAAAGTTTCAAAAAACGAATAATTAAACAAACATATTTTTAGATTGTTTAAGAGGCATTTCTACATTAGACATCATTCCATTCTACATCTCCAGCCTGGATTGCAGCGGAAAACCCGGAGCCTAAAAAAGCTTTTTTGTAGTTCTTGAGACATAATAGCGACCGAAGGAAGCTCATTATGGCACTAGAAGTACAGCTTTTTTTGCGAGGATTTGCAGAGAAAAGCCGGATAGCTGTCAAAAAAGAACCACACAAATGATTGTTAGTATTTAGCAGTTAACTAGCCAGCTGAATTTTGCTTTCGCTAAAAAAAGAGTTGCCAACAAATTTCAAGATTTCTATTTCTTTGTTATCTTTGAGCCCCTATGAAAGATGTAAAGATTATTGAGTGTCCTCGCGATGCGATGCAAGGAATAAAAACATTTATCCCAACTGCCCAAAAGTTAGACTATATTCAGTCACTTCTTCGCGTTGGTTTTGATACTATCGATGTTGGAAGTTTTGTTTCGCCAAAGGCAATTCCTCAGATGGCCGATACTGCCGAATTACTTGCGCAACTTGATCTTTCAAAAACCAAGAGTAAACTTCTTGCAATTATCGCAAATGTAAAAGGTGCCGAAATGGCTGCAGAATGGGATTGCATTGATTATCTAGGTTTTCCATTTTCTATTTCAGAAAATTTCCAAATGCGCAATACGCACAAGACAATTGCTGAATCTCTTGTTGCTCTCGAACAAATCTTAGACATCACTTACAAAAGCAATAAGGAATGTGTTGC
>CBDUDY010000365.1:0-1556 GCA_965366055.1 uncultured bacterium | reverse complement strand
CCAAAATCAGCAACTTTTAGAACTGTAGATGTTGTCGGTCTGGATACCTTGGCGCACGTGGCAAATGGAATTTATGAAAATGCAAAAGACGACGAAGCACACGATTTATTCTTGCTTCCTCCATTTGTAAATTCAATGCTAGAAAGCAAGTGGCTTGGTAGCAAAAGTGGACAGGGATTTTATAAAAAAGAAGGTAAAGAGATTCGCACTTTAGATCTCAATACTTTAGAATATAGAGATGCTAAAAAAGCAAATTTTGCCACTCTCGAAATGACTAAAACTATTGATAAACCAATTGATCGTTTTAAAGTTTTAATTAAAGGAACAGATAAGGCTGGAGAATTCTATAGAAAGAGCTTCTCAGGACTTTTTGCTTATGTTTCTAATAGAGTTCCGGAAATCACCGACGAATTATACAAAATTGACGATGCAATGAAAGCCGGTTTTGGCTGGGAAAATGGTCCATTCGAAATTTGGGATGCGGTTGGAGTTGAGAAAGGAATTGAACTGATGAAAGACACAAATCAGAAACCAGCACAATGGGTTTTGGATATGTTAGAAAGTGGCAACAAAACTTTCTATACTGTAAAAGAAGGCGCTACTTACTATTATGACATCGAATCAAAAACTCAGAAAAAAGTTCCTGGACAAGATTCATTTATCATTCTGAATAATATTCGCGAAAGCAAAAAAGTTTGGAGTAATAGCGGTGCAATCATTGAAGATCTTGGCGATGGAATTCTAAACTTAGAATTTCAATCGAAGATGAATACTATTGGCGGCGACGTTTTACAAGCCATAAATAAAGCAATTGATCTTGCCGAAAAAGAATACAGCGGACTTGTAATTGGAAATCAAGCAGCTAATTTTTCTGTCGGTGCCAATATCGGAATGATCTTTATGATGGCTGTAGAACAAGATTACGATGAGCTGAATATGGCAATCAAAATGTTTCAAGACACCATGATGCGAGTTCGCTATTCTGGAATTCCAGTTGTGGTCGCTCCTCACGGAATGACTCTGGGAGGTGGTTGCGAAATGAGTATGCATGCTGATAAAGTTGTGGCTGCTGCCGAAACCTATATTGGTCTAGTTGAATTTGGAGTTGGTGTAATTCCAGGTGGTGGTGGATCAAAAGAAATGGCGTTAAGAGCTTCGGACATGATTAAGAAAAATGATGTCGAATTAAATATTTTACAAGAGTACTTTTTGACTGTAGCAATGGCAAAAGTTTCGACTTCTGCTTATGAAGCCTTTGATACTGGAGTTCTACAACACGGAAAAGACATCGTAGTTGTCAATAAAGACAGACAAATTGCTGAAGCTAAAAAACACGCGCTTATTATGGCCGAAGCTGGTTATACACAACCAATTCGTCGTAAAGATGTGAGGGTTTTAGGAAAACAAGCTTTGGGAATGTTCTTAGTGGGTACGGATAGTATGCAGGTTGGAAACTATATTTCTGAGCACGATAAGAAAATCGCAAACAAATTGGCTTATGTAATGGCTGGTGGAGATTTGTCTGAACCAACATTAGTTACAGAGCAATATTTACT
>CBDUDY010000364.1:0-1571 GCA_965366055.1 uncultured bacterium | reverse complement strand
TATTTTTATCTGATTCATAAAGTATCTATTTATTGAAAGGCAATTTAGCATTATTCGCCACACCGACTTATTAAACTTATCGTAAAAGTACAAGAATTCTTATAGTATCGCTTTCGCTAAATGTAGAAAGGTCTAGATATTTCAAGATAGCATTTAGTAAGATCGTAATGAGGCATTCAATAGGAAACGTCGAAATCTTATTGAGATTATACCTACAACTGAAGTTTCTCGGTCTGATACTGTATATTTGTTCACTATAAAAATTCTGTTGTGGAGAAGATAAACAAATTAAAGATTTTTAGTGATCCTATCTATGGATTCATTACCCTGCCCAATTCGCTCATTTACGATATTGTTCAGCATCCTGAATTTCAGCGGTTGCGAAGAATATCACAGATGGGAATGGCATATTTGGTTTTTCCAGGTGCACATCACACAAGATTTCATCACGCTTTAGGTTGTTTACATTTGATGCAGCAAGCAGTAAGTACTTTGAGAATAAAAGGTGTGCTAATTTCTGAAGAGGAAGAGAACGGACTTTATCTAGCAATTTTACTTCATGACATAGGACACGGCCCATTTTCTCACGCTTTGGAGCATAGTATTATCGAAGATGTATCGCACGAAGAAATTTCACTAGCTTTTATGGAGAAGTTTAATAAAATCTTTAACGGAAAGCTGGACTTAGCAATCGAAATTTTTAAAGCTACTTATCCTCGCAAATTTATGATTCAGTTAGTGTCAAGTCAGTTGGATATGGACCGGATGGATTATTTAAAACGCGATAGTTTTTTTACAGGAGTAGCGGAAGGGAATATAAGTTCGCAGCGAATAATTCAGATGATGAATGTCAAAGATGACGTTTTGGTGATTGAAGAAAAGGGAATTTACTCCGTCGAAAACTTTCTTACCGCAAGAAGATTGATGTATTGGCAGGTTTATTTACATAAAACAAGTCTTGTTACCGAATTAATTTTGATAAAAGTAATGAGACGAGCAAGAGAATTAATTCAGAATAAAGTAGAAGTCAATTGTTCTGCGCCACTATCATATTTTCTAAATCAAAATGTCAGCAAAGAAGAGTTGTGCGGAGATGCACTAAATACCTTTGCCTTACTTGATGATTACGATATAATTTCGGCATTGAAACAATGGTTGACTCACGGCGATTTTATTTTGCGAAAGCTTAGCACTATGATCATTAACAGAGATCTGCCGAAGATAATTCTGAGTAATGATAAATTTTCATCAGAGGAAACTCAAAACTTAGTTGATCGGTTTTTGGAATCAAATAAGCTGACTGCAACAGAGGCGAAGTACTTTATATTTAAAGGGAAAATAAAGAATCAAGCTTATAATAAATGTTTGGAACCGATCCGAATTTTGAAGAAAGATGGATCAGTTGAAGACGTAATTGACGCATCAGATCAATTAAATCTTAGAGCGTTGTCCAAACCAGTTACTAAGTATTATATTTGTTTTCCAAAAGTCCTTGTTGAAAAATAAGAACTAAGATCTATTTTTTATATTTTTGTCGGAATGAAATTTACTGCACACCAAATAGCAACTGT
>CBDUDY010000363.1:0-1577 GCA_965366055.1 uncultured bacterium | reverse complement strand
ACAATTATTGCACCCAAAGCAAGTCCGATTAATCCGCCAGCAACGCACAGAAGCGAGCCTTGAAATAAGAAAATCATTCGGAGATTCTTTATTTCGGCACCTAGATTTAAAAGTGTGTGGAGATTTTGCTTTTTGTCCAAAATCATCATAATTAACGCGCCAATTAGGTTGAAAAGTGCGACGATTAAGACGAGCGTGAAGATGAGGTAAACGGCAAGGTTTTCGGTATTCAGCATTTTGTATAACGCATCATTTTGAGCCGCTCTATTTTTAATAATTATTGCTGATCCTAGAATTTCTGAGAGTTGAGAAATGACAATTTCTTCGTCTTTGGCTGACTTTAATTTGACTTCCAGACCTGTAAATTCATTCTTTTTGTACTGCAATAATTCTTGCACAAGACCTAAATCTGCAAAAACATATTTGCCATTTATATCATCGTTAATATCGTAAATCCCAGCGGGCAAAAGGTTTTCTTTCACAAAAGCATCGTCAGGATTTTCGATAGTTCCCTTTCCAGCCTTCGGTACAAAAACTTCTAGCGGATTGTAATTGTCAAAGATTCCCAAAGATAATTTCTGCGAAATTGTGTAGCCAATAACCGCCTGATAGGTGTCAGGTTCCAGCCATTGTCCGGTAAAAAGTGACTTATTGACGTCGTTGACATTTTGGAAAGTGGAGTCGACACCTTTGAGATAAGCGACGTGCTCTTTATTGTCATACATAAAAAGAACGCGCTCTTCTACAACTTGAGAAGTCGCAGCAATGCCCGAAATTTTCTTGATTAGTTCTGCTTGAGAGGCATCAATTTTGAAAGATTTCCCAACCGAAGTACTGACTTTTAAATCTGGATCGAAATCGTTACTAAAAGAAAGACTGAAATCCTTAAGTCCGCTAAAAACCGAAAGAACCACAAAAAGAGAAAGCGTTCCTACGATAATTCCCACAGAAGCAATGCCTGTAATAATATTGATCGCATTGTTTTTACTGCTGCTCAATAAATACCGACGGGCTATGTAGAACGGAAAATTCAATTTATGATTTTTTGCGTTTTTCCAAAAGATCACGGTTGTCAATAGGATTCTCTCTGCTGTTTAACGCATTGTCAATCTTCTCGATATAATCTAGTGAATCGTCAATCTTGAAAGTAAGATTAGGAACACGTCTCAACTGCAATTTTACGCGTTGCGATAAATCGTGTTTGATAAGTGGTGTATTTGTTTTGATTGCCGCCAAAGTTTCTGCTGATTTTTCTGGTGGAAAAATGCTCAAGTGTACAGTTGCAAACGAAAGATCGCTCGTTACATATACTTTAGATACTGAGATTACAAGATTTGATACGCCATTCTTACGCACTTCTCCTTGCAAAATATCAACAAGATCTTTTTGGATTACTCCGGCAATTTTTTTCTGTCTATTCGTTTCCATAGCGCAAAAATACGACTTTTTGTAGATAGTCTGTTAGAATCTTAATTTGACTAGAGAATTATTTAGGCTAAACACATAAGAAGTTCAAGGCGGTCAGAAAGTCAAGTTGTATATTTGTACTTTATATATTGAACTATGAGAAAAATTGA
>CBDUDY010000362.1:0-1582 GCA_965366055.1 uncultured bacterium | reverse complement strand
GCAAATCTAAAAGAAGAGCGAAATGAGATTTATGCTAAATGGAAAAGTGAGAAAGATGTTGTTGATAATATTCAGACCATCAAATCTGACATAGAAGACTTAAAACAAGAAGCAGAGAAAGCAGAGCGTGATGGCGATTACGGTCGCGTTGCCGAAATTCGTTACGGACTAATGAAGGAAGCGCAGCAAAAATTAGATTCTGCACAAATTGAACTTCAGGAAAATCAAGATGGAAATTCTCTTATCAAAGAGGAAGTAACCCGAGAAGATATTGCCGAAGTAGTTGCCAAATGGACGGGAGTTCCGGTGATGAAAATGATGCAAAGTGATCGCGAAAAATTACTTCACCTTGAAGACGAATTGCACAGACGTGTGGTTGGGCAGGAAGAAGCAATAGAAGCGATAAGTGATGCGGTGCGTAGAAGTAGAGCAGGATTGCAAGATCCGAAGAAACCTATTGGTTCTTTCTTATTTCTAGGTACTACAGGTGTTGGTAAAACTGAATTAGCGAAAGCTCTAGCGGAATATCTCTTTGATGACGAAAATGCAATGACTAGAATTGATATGTCAGAATATCAAGAACGTCATAGCGTAAGCCGATTGATTGGTGCACCTCCAGGATATGTAGGTTTTGAAGAAGGAGGTCAGTTAACCGAGGCAGTTCGTAGAAAACCGTATTCAGTAGTATTGCTCGACGAGATTGAGAAAGCCCATCCAGACACTTTCAATATTCTATTACAGCTGCTTGACGAAGGTCGATTGACAGATAATAAAGGACGTACTGCCGACTTTAAAAATACGATCATCATTATGACTTCCAATATGGGAAGCGCTATAATTCAGGAGAAATTCGAAACCTTACAAGGAGGAATTGAAGCGGCTACCGAATCGGCAAAAGTAGAAGTGTTGGCATTGCTTAAACAGACAGTTCGACCTGAGTTTATAAACAGAATTGACGAGATTGTAATGTTTACGCCACTTACAACCGATAATATTAAGCAGATTGTAGGGTTACAATTGAAGAGTGTTACAAAAATGCTTGCTAAACAAAACATCGTTCTTGATGCAACGCCAGAAGCGATTTCGTATTTGTCAGCAAAAGGGTACGATCCGCAATTTGGAGCCAGACCGGTAAAAAGAATTATTCAAAAGGAAGTTCTAAATATGCTTTCAAGAGAAATTTTGAGTGGAACTGTAACGACTGATAGTATTATTTTGCTCGATAGTTTTGATGGAAAATTAGTTTTTAGAAATCAAACCGAATTAGAAAACGAATAATTCTAACTTAATAACTGTTCCGCTTGCGCGAAAAGAGGAGCATTGCAAACGATATTTTCGTTTGTAATGCTCAATTAGACCCGTTGATCGGAGCAGTTTTTAAATTTATTAAAAAATATTTTACTTATAAATTATTGATTTTGAAGAAGTAGCAAATTGAAAGTAAAAAAAATCAGTTTCTTCTGAAATTTATTGTTGGAAATGCTATTAAATGTTCTATATTTGCACCCACAATAAGGCCTCGTGGCGCAACTGAATAGCGCACTTGATTACGGCTCAAGAGGTTACTGGTTTGAATCCAGTC
>CBDUDY010000361.1:0-1608 GCA_965366055.1 uncultured bacterium | reverse complement strand
CTCCAGAGTTTTTTATCGGCGCTATCAAAGAGCGTTCCGGCTTATCAGTTGTAATGGCGTCATAACCATTCACAACTCTAAATCGCTGACCTGGGGTAATAGGTTTTAATTTTCTTACTGACATTTTATCTTAGATATTGTTGTAAAAATCAATTGTTTCTCCTTCTTGTACTTGTACAATTGCTTTTTTGATAGCATTTGTCTTTCCACTGATTAAACCACTTTTAGTGTATTTTGTAGTTCTATCCGGTCTTACGTTCATCGTGTTAACACTCAAAATCGTTACTCCATAAGCAGCTTCAATAGCTTTCTTAATTTGTACTTTATTTGCTTTTTTGTCAACAACGAATCCGAAGCGGTTTAAAACTTCACTTTCTTTGGTTACTTTTTCCGTTACTATAGGCTTAATTATGATGCTCATATCCTATTATTTACTTAAATTTTCTTCAATTATCTCTAAAGAACTCTCTAAAAGAACTAAGTTATTAGCGTTAAGAATAGCATAAGTACTTAATTCTAAGCTACTTACGACGCTAGACCCTTTTAAATTGCGTGAGGACAAATATACATTTTTATTGGTATCACCCAACACAAATAGAGATTTTTTATTTTCTAACTCTAAAGCTTTCAAAACGTTGATGAAATTTTTAGTGTTTGGTGTTTCGAAATTAAAGTCTTCAAGTACAATAATTTTTGACTCTTTTGCTTTAATCGAGAAAGCAGATTTTCTAGCCAAACGTTTCAAGTTTTTATTCAATTTGAATGAATAACTTCTTGGTCTTGGTCCGAAAACTGTTCCACCACCTTTAAACAATGGATTCTTTGCACTACCCGCACGAGCAGTACCAGTTCCTTTTTGTTTTTTAATCTTACGAGTACTTCCCGCTACTTCAGCTCTTTCTTTAGCTTTGTGCGTTCCTTGTCTTTGATTAGCAAGATATTGCTTTACATCAAGGTATACTGCGTGATTGTTTGGTTCTATACCAAATACTGAATCAGAAAGTTGAACTTTTCTTCCAGTATCTTTTCCGTTGAAATCTAATACTTTTGCTTCCATTACTTCTGAATGATTACATAAGAGTTGTTATGACCAGGAACACATCCTTTTATAACAAGTAGATTCTTTTCAGCAACTACTTTTAAAACTCTAAGGTTTTGAACTTTTACATTTTCTCCTCCCATTCTTCCAGCCATACGCATTCCTTTGAATACTCTAGATGGATAAGAAGAAGCTCCTACAGAACCTGGCGCTCTTAAACGGTTGTGTTGACCGTGAGTTGCTTGTCCAACACCACCAAAACCGTGACGTTTAACAACCCCTTGGAAACCTTTACCTTTAGATACACCTTGTACATCTACAAATTCTCCTTCTTCAAAAATAGAAACATCAATAAGATCTCCTAATTTTTGTTCAGTTGCAAAATCTTGGAATTCAACGACTTTTTTCTTAGCTACAGTTCCCGCTTTTTTAAAGTGACCTAAAGCCGCTTTTGTGGAATGTTTCTCGTTTTTGTCATCGAAACCAAGTTGCAACGCTTCGTACCCGTCAACACCTTTGGTTCTGACTTGGGTAACAACGCATGGTCCAGCTTCGATTACTGTACAAGG
>CBDUDY010000360.1:0-1621 GCA_965366055.1 uncultured bacterium | reverse complement strand
TAAAAGATTGTTAAATTAAAATAGCTTCATCCTCACCCCCCGCCCTCTCCAAAGGCTAATCTTTATACACATCTTTTTGTTGATAAATAATCGTTTAATTATCTGATTATCAGTTCTTTAATATTGTTTTTACTAGTGCTATTTTGTATCTTTAATGATGCAAAACCCTTGTTATTCAGCCCTTTACACCTCAAATGTGCCCGATAGTAGAATTCAAAAAAGGATTGAATTTTCAATGAGTAAAATGTTAACTTTAGGCAGTTCGATTGTGAATCGGTTGTCGAGTTTACACACAGAAAAAATCGGATTTTACAGAATGCTTTCAAACACGCGATTTTCACACGAAGACCTTCTAGAGGGTTCATTTAAACTTTGCGTATCTAATATGGATACCAATCATGTTTTGGCTATTCAAGACACAACAGAGTTTAATTATAGTGGTATCAAGTCTAAATTAGGTTCAGATGATCCTGATGTTGGCCCGACAGGCTCCTCAAAGATTGCTGGCTTTTTCTGTCATCCCATGCTTGTTATTAACCCTGTATCGAATGCTTTAATTGGATTTTCATCCATTCAGATTTATAATCGAATTTGGGGACAAGCAGGCAAAATGGAACGAAAATATTTAGATATTGAAGAGAAAGAATCTTATCGGTGGATTAAATCGTCAATTGAAACAAAGGAATTACTTCCTGAAAATGTTACTGTGACGATTATTGGTGATCGTGAAAATGATATTTATGAAGACTTCGACAGAGTTCCAGACCATAGAACCAACTTATTAATACGATCAAGATGTGATAGAAAGATAGTTGGAGAATATAAAAAGCTCTACAATTTACTTGATAATACGCTCGTTGCAGGAAGCATTGAGGTCGAGATTGCCGGACAAAAAAACCGTAAAAAACGAATAGCTGCAATCGATGTTAAATTTACGAAAACTAAAATCTGTGCTCCAAGTAATTTACAAGTGACTCAGAAGGAGATTGAAGTTTACATAATTGAAGCAACTGAAAATCAGGCATCCGTTCCCACAGGTGAAACTGGGATTTCTTGGAAATTATTAACCACACATAAAATCGAGAATTTAGATAGCGCCACTAAGTGCATAAATTGGTATAAGAAACGATGGCTAATTGAGGAACTTTTTAGAGTTATTAAAACAAAAGGATTTGAAATCGAGTCAAGTCAACTTGGAGATGGTTTTAAACTTAAAAAATTACTTGCGATGACATTAGAAGTTGCTTTGCAAGTTATGCGATTAAAACTATCACTAAACGACGAAGATCAAAAAGCAGATAATTTATTTAATGATAAAGAAATCAAGTTTTTAGAGAAAGTAAATAAAAAAATAGAAGGACAAACTCAAAAGCAAAAAAATCCGTACGACGAAAAATCATTGGGTTGGGTCGCATGGATAATAGCTCGCATTGGTGGTTGGACTGGCTATAAATCGCAAGGCCCGCCTGGCTACATAACAATCAAAAATGGATTGGATAAATACCACCAACAATATGAGGGCTATCTATTGTTTTCTGATGATTAGGACTTGTGTATAAAGATTAGCTCCGAAGGAGGGGGAGTTAGCTTCCTCTTATAAAAAATTATTAGAATTGGAGAT
>CBDUDY010000359.1:0-1621 GCA_965366055.1 uncultured bacterium | reverse complement strand
ACTTTCAAAAGTGTTGCGATTATGCAGCCTTCACTATTATTAGGGAATAGAAAGGAATTTAGATTCGCTGAAAAAATTGGCGGCGCGGTGATGAAATTATTCTCCTTTGCTTTTGTTGGATCTCTAGCAAAATATAAGGCAATCGAGTCCAAAACTTTGGCAAATGCGCTCTATATTATCGCTCAGAAAAACACTCTTGGATTTACGGTTTATCAATCAGATGAAATTCAACTAATTGGTAAATTAGATTAGACTTCTTTGTTGAATGTGATAAATGTCATTTGGTTTGCTCATTATACAGATTACCTTTAGACTTAATTAAAACACTTACTGCTATGAAAGATAATGTATCGGTTGCTTCAATAATGACCAAGAATTTAATCACGCTTAAGGCGAATGATGAATTGTCTCACGCCGAATCACTTTTCAAAAAGAATAAAATTAGACATATTCCTGTAGTAGAAAATGGTGAAATTATTGGAATGTTAAGTTTTACAGATTTACTGCGTATTTCATTTGTAGATGCAGTTGATGATGACGCCGAAGATGTAGATGCTGAAGTTTACAACCTTTTTACAATGCGTCAAGTAATGACAAAAAACGTTGTGACAATAACCGCTAACACAACCATTAAGCAAGCAGCGGCAATGTTTCTTGAAGGAGAATTTCACGCTTTGCCAGTTGTAGAAAATGGAAAGATCACAGGAATAGTTACAACTACCGATTTACTTAGATATTTTATAAGCGAATAATATTTTTAAAGATTTTTTTTAAACCAGATTTTTTTTGATAGGGAAGTACTGAAATGAATGAGGACTTGGGTCTAAATTTGTTTCAGTATTTTTTTTGGTGTTAATTCTCAGTATCATACTCTAATTATATCCTGAAATGCTGTAAACTAATACAAATCAAAATGTACTATTTTTGTACGAATCCATTTATGCGACTCTATGAAAATCTCAAAAAAAATCCTGATTATTTTAGGATCTATATTTCTACTTTTAGTTTTGCTAGACGTTGGACTTAACGCGTATATAAAAAACAAACTTCCTGAACTTCTGAATTCCAAGAAAGATGCGGCTTTCTATATTTCTTATAAAGATGCTGATTTCTCACTTTTAAAGAGAAGAATTAGCGCAAACGAAATCAAAGTTATTCCTACTGAAGCACTTAAGAATCCAAAATTAAAAAAGGGAATCTATGCAGATGTGAAGTCAATCGAAATTATAAATATTGACCTGTATAATATCGTATTTAAGAATACAATTAAAGCTCAGAAATTGATTGTTTTGACACCGAAAGCGATTATGTTTGAGTCTGATCAAGACAAGGAGAAGCCGAAATCGAATACGACGGATCTGATTAATAAAATAATTTATGTTTCTAATATTGTTATTAAGAATGGAACTTTCCAAATCATCAACGATTCTGAGAATACTCCTAAATTAAACGTCGCAAACATCGATGTCGAAGTACAAGGAATTCTTGTTTCTGATAATAGCTTGAAAAGAAAATTGCCATTTGAATTCTCAACTTACGATTTTTCCTGCGATAGTATTTACTTCAGGCCATCAAAGGAATATCATATTTCTGCAAAGAAAATTAAGACCAATAATACTAG
>CBDUDY010000358.1:0-1635 GCA_965366055.1 uncultured bacterium | reverse complement strand
TGTGTTCGTGGCAGATCCAACTTTCTCTTCAGACAGTAAAACCAGAATTTACAGTTTGACCGGAACTTTGCTAAAAACATTAAAGACAGGAATCGGAACCAATGGTTTCTACAAAACCTAACAGTTGCTCTCATTAATTAAAAAGCCCTTTCAACAATATTTGAAAAGGCTTTTGCTTTTTTTCTAAAATGTGTCCCGTCCTGAAATAGCGATACACAAAAAACAATCGTTATGGAAGAATTATCACAAAGCGTTTATGTAAAGCGTACACAGAAAGATTACAGTTTAAGTTTAAAACTCCAGATTGTACAAGAAATTGAAGCTGGTAGATTGGAGATTAAAGAGTGTACCAAGAAATATGGAATTCAATCTCACTCCACCGTATTAATTTGGCTCCGAAAATATGGTAACTTTGATTGGGACAATCAAATACCTCATTCTATGCAAAAAACTCCTGAACAACGAATTATGGAATTGGAGGCCGAAGTAAAACTGCTTGAAAAACAAAAAGCCTTACTTGAAAGAGAAGCCTACATTGCCGATAAGAAGGTTATTTTCTTCGATATGATGATTAATATCGCGGAAAGTGAATACCAGATTGACATACGAAAAAACTCCGCAGCCGTACAATCAATAACTTCCGCAGAACAGAAAAAGAAACTTTAGTCTTTATCTGTGGATTGTCCGGTATTAATAGACAAGTCTATTACCGAAGTGAGAAACGTAGTGTAGAGCGCACTGATACTGCTGTAAAAGTAGTTGAGATGGTTGAAGAACTCAGATTTAAGCAGCCTCATCTTGGAGGCAGGAAATTAAACTTCATGTTAAAGAAGCCACTGAAATCATTGAAAGTAGGTAGAGATAAATTCTTTGATATTCTGCGTGCAAATAATTTATTGATCATTCCAAAGAGAAGTTATCACATCACCACCAACTCGCATCATCGATTTAGAAAACATAAAAACCTAATATTGGATTATCAGATTAACAAACCTAATCAGGTCTGGGTTGCAGACATTACTTATATTGGAAGCAGATCAAATCCGACTTATTTAAGTTTAATAACAGATGCTTATTCCAAGAAAATAGTCGGCCATCATGTTGCTGATAATCTGAATACGGAAAGTAGTTTACTGGCATTGAAGAATGCTTTAAAAAACAAAAAAGTGAATTTAGGATCACTCATTCACCATTCAGATCGTGGTCTTCAATATTGTTCAAATGAATATCAAAAATTACTGGAGAAGAACAATATTAAGTGCAGTATGACCCAGAACTCAGATCCTTATGAAAATGCAGTGGCAGAAAGAATTAATGGAATTTTAAAACAAGAATTTGACATCGATAAATATAATGTAGAGACCAAATTGCGACGAAAAATCGTAAACGAATCAATTGAAATTTATAATGAAATACGTCCTCATTTTTCTAATCATTATTTAACTCCCAACCAAATGCATGACCAGGATTTATTGGAAATGAAAACCTATAAAAACAAAAACCAAAGCAAAAACGTTTTTGCTTTGGTTTAATTAATTATTTTTGCCCTATAACCTGTATCGATTTTTCAGGACTAGTCATTCTGACTGAAAACCTTTTTGTTTAAAGTAAACTTATCAATGAAAAATGTAGATT
>CBDUDY010000357.1:0-1658 GCA_965366055.1 uncultured bacterium | reverse complement strand
GTCGAAACTTTGAAAAATGTTCATAATCAAGAAGCAAAACTTGCGGCTATGATTGCATTGCAAAGGTATTTCCAAGATCAGAAAATATTGACAATTCCAAATTCTTAAAAACACTATGAAGTCTAAAATAGATACATTAAACGAGCAGATTGCCAAAGCTCATTTGGGCGGTGGAACTAAGCGTATAGAAAAACAGCACGAAAAGAAAAAGTTGACTGCCAGAGAGCGTGTCAATTATTTGATGGATGAAGGTTCTTTTGAAGAAATCGGAATGCTGGTTACACACCGTACGCACGATTTTGGAATGCAAAAAGAAATCTATCCTGGAGATGGAGTGATTACTGGTTACGGAACCATAAACGGCAGAATGGTTTATGTTTTCGCTCAGGATTTTACCGTTTTTGGAGGTGCATTATCAGAAACACACGCAGAGAAAATTTGCAAAGTAATGGATATGGCGGTCAAAAATGGCGCGCCAATGATTGGTCTTAACGATTCTGGTGGAGCGAGAATTCAAGAAGGAGTTCGTTCTCTTGGAGGTTATGCCGATATATTTTTCAGAAATGTTCAGTCAAGTGGTGTCATTCCACAGATATCTGCAATTATGGGACCTTGCGCTGGTGGAGCGGTTTATTCGCCTGCAATGACTGATTTTACGATGATGGTCGAAGGCACAAGTTATATGTTTGTGACTGGTCCATCGGTGGTAAAAACGGTTACAAATGAAACTGTAACTGCCGAAGAACTTGGTGGTGCAAGCACGCATTCTACAAAATCTGGGGTTGCGCACATCACGTCTGACAACGATATCGAGTGTCTTGAAGACATCAAAAAGTTGCTTTCGTATATGCCACAGAGCAATAAAGAGACGACTGCAAAGCTTCCGTTTACTTTTCAAGATGAGATTAGAACCAAGCTTGACAATATTATTCCTGACAATCCGAACAAGCCTTACGATATGCACGAGGTGATTAACGGAATTATCGATGAGGATAGTTTTTACGAAATTCACAAGAATTACGCTGAGAATATCATCGTTGGTTTCTGCCGAATTGGTGGCCGTAGCGTTGGTGTTGTTGCCAATCAGCCGTTATATCTTGCTGGAGTTTTGGACGTAAATAGTTCCAAAAAAGCCGCGCGTTTCACACGTTTCTGCGACAGTTTCAATATTCCATTGCTAGTTTTGGTCGATGTTCCAGGATTTTTGCCGGGTACAGATCAGGAATGGAACGGAATTATCGTACACGGTGCCAAGTTGTTGTACGCTTTAAGCGAGGCTACCGTGCCTAGAATTACCGTGATTACCCGTAAAGCTTACGGTGGCGCTTACGATGTGATGAATTCAAAACACATTGGTGCCGATATGAACTTTGCCTGGCCAAGTGCCGAAATTGCGGTTATGGGTGCCAAAGGTGCGAGTGAAATTATCTTTAAAAAGGAAATTGGTGAAGCCGAAGATCCTGCTCAAAAGCTTCTTGAAAAGGAGGCAGAGTACGCAAATCTTTTCGCAAATCCATACATTG
Source organism: uncultured bacterium (assembly GCA_965366055.1). Taxonomy (GTDB): domain Bacteria; phylum Bacteroidota; class Bacteroidia; order Flavobacteriales; family Flavobacteriaceae; genus Flavobacterium. The sequence goes on along the minus strand of CBDUDY010000357.1, from coordinate 135 downwards.
CAGCCCAGCGTGGTTTCGTGGATGAAATCATAATTCCTAGTGATACTCGACGTAAATTGATCAAAGCATTCAGTATGTTGGAAAATAAAGTGGTGGTTTTGCCAAATAGAAAGCACGGAAATATTCCGTTGTAGA
>CBDUDY010000356.1:0-1671 GCA_965366055.1 uncultured bacterium | reverse complement strand
TATTTACAATACTTGCCAAAGTAATTACAAATGGGATCCCTCCTTCGTCGGGATGACAATATCACGAGTAGTGAATGATTAGAATAAAATAGTATAAAGACTTTATTTCAATAACCTCGACGACCAAATTATACCCCACCAGCCAGAAAAGCCAAGACATAAAAAAACCTACTAAAATCTCTCTTAGCAGGCTTCATTATTTTTTAACGCTCAAAAGCTAACAGCTAATAGCTGACCGCTAAAGGCTATTTCTCCCTAATATAAACATCAATCGGAACACCAGAAAAATCCCAGTTTTCACGAATCTTGTTTTCAAGGAAACGTTTGTACGGTTCTTTTACGTACTGCGGTAAATTTGCAAAAAACACAAATTGTGGAGTTGCAGTAGGCAATTGCATACAATATTTAATTTTTACGTACTTCCCTTTCAATGCTGGCGGCGGATTACCTTCGATAATCTTAAGCATATAGTCATTGAATTTAGAAGTTGGAATACGTTGTTTTCTAGCTTCAAAAACCTCAACTGTAGCCTCAAGAGCTTTCAGCAAACGTTGTTTTGTAAGAGCCGAAACAAACAAAATTGGCACATCCGTAAATGGCATCAATTCCTCTTTTATCTTATTTTCGTAATCTCTCGTGCTCATCGTATCTTTTTCAACAAGATCCCATTTGTTCACAAGAATCACCACACCTTTTCTATTTTTCTCAGCAAGCCAGAAAATACTCTGATCTTGACCTTCAAATCCACGAGTGGCGTCAATCACAAGAATACAAACGTCTGCGTGCTCAATTGCACGTACAGATCGCATTACAGAGTAAAATTCCAAATCCTCTTTTACCTTGGCTTTTCTACGAATTCCCGCAGTATCCACAAGGTTAAATTCAAATCCAAAACGGTCAAATTTAGTATCAATAGAATCACGAGTGGTACCCGCAATATCCGTTACAATATATCTTTCTCTACCAATTAAGGCATTTATAAAGCTAGATTTTCCTGCATTTGGTCGCCCAACCACAGCAAATCTTGGCAAATCAGCATCGGTATCTTCTTCAATTGGTTTCTCTGGAAATGCATTTACAACTGCATCAAGCAAGTCGCCCGTACCAGATCCTGAAATACTTGCAAAAGTGAAATAATCACCTAATCCAAGGTTGTAAAACTCCATTGCATCTTTCTCACGCATCGAGTTATCCACCTTATTTACCGCAAGAATCACCGGTTTTGTTACTTTTCTAAGCAGTCTCGCAACAGTATCATCCATCGGAGTAATACCCTCTTCAACGTCCACCACGAAGATGATAACATCCGCCTCATCAATCGCTAATTCTACTTGTTTTCTGATTTCGCCCTCAAAAACGTCATCCGAGCCACGCACATATCCACCGGTATCAATTACCGAGAATTCCATACCGTTCCACTCACTTTTGCCGTAATTTCTATCGCGAGTTACCCCCGGAGTAGAGTCAACTATGGCGTCTCTACGTTGTATCATACGGTTAAAAAGCGTGGATTTCCCCACGTTTGGCCGTCCTACAATCGCTACAATATTGTTCATCATCTTTTTCTGAAATATTTTGCAAAGGTACATTTTTTCAAGAACCTTTGACATTTAAGTTTTTAAGCTTTTTTTGGAGCTTTTTCCTGCTGTCCACTATATCTTTTTCTTTTTT
>CBDUDY010000355.1:0-1679 GCA_965366055.1 uncultured bacterium | reverse complement strand
GACTAAAAACTTAGACATATTCCGAAAATAATCCGCTTTTATGTACCTTTGAAGCTTAATATGATGAGATGACAAAATGGTTTGGATTGGGATTCTGGCAAACAGTCGCCCGAGTAGTCTTAAGAAATAGAACAGCGATGTTGGTTGCAATTGGTGCAATCACCGTGCTACTTGCTTTTCAATGGAAAAATATAGAGTTTACTTATACAGAAGCAAATCTTCTACCGCAGGATCATCCTGTAAATATTGAGTACAACGCCTTTTTAGATAAATTTGGCGAGGAAGGAAACTTAATTATCGTCGGCGTCAAAGATTCTACATTATTTACTCCAAAAGCGTATGCAGCCTATGGAGAAATGATGAAAAACCTCAAGGCTAACAAGGAAGTTTCACTTACAATTGCAGTTAATGATTTGAAAAAACTGCAAAAAAACGACTCACTTCAAACTTTTGAAACAGTTCCGTTTGTAGAAAATAGCAAAACTGGTGACGCCAAATACTTGAGTCAAATACGATCTGAACTATTTACCGATCTTCCTTTTTATGAAGGTTTACTTTTTAATAAAAAATCCGGGAGTGTTCGCTCTGCCATCTATCTAGATAAAGCAATCGTAAATACACCTGCTAGAAAAGATTTTGTAATTGAGAAATTAATTCCAGAGGTTGAAAAATTTGAAAAAGCTACCGGAATAGATTTGAGAGTTTCGGGAATGCCCTACATCCGAACGATGAATGCCGAAACGATTAAGGCAGAAATTGGAATCTTTATTTTTGCAGCTTTAGGAATTACATCTCTAATGTTTTTCTTCTTCTTCAGATCGTTTAAAGCAACATTGCTCACCATCGGAATTGTAATAATTGGAGTAATGTGGTCTTTCGGGATTCTAGGACTTTTGCATTATCAGATAACAGTTTTAACTGCGCTTGTCCCAACTCTTGTAATTGTAATCGGTGTCCCCAATTGTATATTTCTTACCAATAAATACCATCAAGAATACAAGGTTCACCGCAATAAAATAAAAGCGATTCAGCGAGTGACCACCAAAATTGGTATGGCAACGGTGATGACAAATCTTACTACAGCTATTGGTTTTGCCACTTTTGCAACTAGTAATAATAAGCTTTTGATAGAATTTGGAATCGTTACTTCTTTAATGATAATGCTACTTTGCGCACTTTGTATTGTTGCACTTCCAATTTTCTTTAGTTATATGTCGCCTCCAAAAGAAAGACACTTACAGCATTTGGATCGAAATTATGTTCGAAACTTCTTAGATTGGATTTTCAGATGTATAAAATACCACCGATTTGCGGTTTATGCTTCTTCGGTTGGAATTTTAATTATCGGAATAATGGGAATTTATGAGATGCGTGTTTCTGGAAGTATCATCGAAGATATGCCGAAAGGTGCGCCATTTTTTGACGATATCGTATTTTTCGAAAAGGAATTCGACGGCGTGATGCCTTTGGAAATTGTGATTGACACCAAACGCAAAAAAGGTGTTATGAAACTTTCGACTTTGAAAAAGATGGATCAGCTGGAAGAGACAATCAACCACATTCCTGAATTGTCAAAACCGATTTCGATTGTCAATTTAATTAAATATTCGAAACAAGCTTACTACAACGGAAATCCCGAATATTACGATTTACCGACTTCTCAAGAGCAAAACTTTATT
>CBDUDY010000354.1:0-1684 GCA_965366055.1 uncultured bacterium | reverse complement strand
CGAGCATAGACTGAAAATTTATTGACCCAAATTACCCAAAGAATAAATACAACACTATATATGACTAGTGGGAATATTGTACCGTGCAGAATTTCTTGATACTCGGGATAGTAGTAAAGTGCTAAGGCTAATAGTGCAATTCGCGCAATATTTAAAATATGTATAATGAAAATTCCACCTAATATAAAAAGGAGCGTGTGCTTTAACTTCCCTCTAAAAGCCACGACAAACGCCGCGAAGAGAATCATTACACTTACGGCATTGCAACCTTCAACAATTCTAGCAACAAACTTCCCATGCACAGAAAATTTATGACTAGCTTCGAGTTCATGTGGCATTGTCATCGCCTCTTCTCCAAAAAAATTTAGCAAATCTCTAGTTTGATCGGAAACTAGTGTTGTTATTCCATCAGGCTCAAAAGTTGCTTCGTCAAACTGACCCAAATACAGCCCGTAAATCCACGATAACACAATGTAAATCAGGAAAAATTTGGCGACAAAAGTTAGAAAAGGTTTGTATTTAAAATAGTAGGATTTCAAGGGCAACTTTTTTAACAAATCTATGGAAATATTGCATTTAAAAATAAATACTTTTGTAAAAAGATAAAACTATGACTTTCGAAGAACTTAAACCAAAGGTTAACGACATTCTCACAGAAACTGAAACTTTACGAGAAGAAAAATTAAATAAGATTTGCCACCTACTTCATGACAATATAGATTATTACGACTGGGTTGGATTTTATTTTGCCAATGGCGATAAACCTGAACTAATTTTAGGACCATTTGCTGGCGAGGCAACTGATCATACGGTAATTCCATTTGGAAAAGGAATTTGTGGACAAGTAGCAGTTAGCAATGAAACGTTTGTAGTTCCTGATGTTCAAGCACAAGACAATTACATTTCTTGTAATATGAATGTGAAATCTGAAATTGTTGTTCCGTTGTTTGTAAATAACAAAAACATTGGTCAGATTGATATTGATTCGAATCTAATTGATGCTTTCGGAGCTGACGATGAAGAATTTTTAAAGTATGTAAATTCAGAAATATCCAAATTATATTAAACTTTCTGTCAATCGGTTAAAAAGAACTAGTTTTATTTTAAAAATTAATTCTACCTTTGCCGGGCGTATATAAAAACTATATACCTACATAATAATCATTTAAAGAATATTTGCATGTACTTGACTAAAGAAGTAAAAGAAGAAATCTTCGCTAAACACGGAGAAGCAAAAAACACAGGAAAATCAGAAGCTCAAATCGCTTTGTTTACTTTCCGTATCAACCACCTAACGGAGCACTTGAAAAAGAACCGTCATGACTACAACACTGAGCGTTCTCTAGTGAAACTAGTAGGTAAAAGAAGATCGTTACTAGATTATCTAAAACAATCTGAGATCAACAGATACAGAGAGATTATCAAAGTATTGGGTATTAGAAAATAATCCAACAGAAAAGAGGTGCCTACGCGCCTCTTTTTATTTTTACGCATTACATAAAAAAAGTTTGGTTTTTCATTGGGTTTTAGAGCATTAACTACGCAACAACAACACAACTAAAACCCATGTTTAATCAATAAGAAAAATAATTATGATTCCACAATTATTTGTAGAAAGCATCGATTTAGGTGATGGCAGAAGCATCACAATCGAGACAGGTCGTTTAGCTAAACAAGCGGACGG
>CBDUDY010000353.1:0-1721 GCA_965366055.1 uncultured bacterium | reverse complement strand
TCCGATATAATTTTTCATCGAAAGCTTTTCCTTAAAAATAAAGATTCCCATTAAACTTCCTAAAACGATTACTCCAACGTTCATTCCCAAGAAAACCGTACTCGGATTATCAGAATATTGTTGATGCGCTTTTAAGTAGAACAGAATATTCCCAAAGTTCAAAACTCCAGCAATCGCTCCAAATAAAATGTTCTTCGACTCAATTTTTTCCTTTTGTAAAAAGTACTTTACTATCAAAATCACGAACATTATTACAATTGCAATTCCGAAAATTATCAGCAAAGAAGCAGTATAAGGAAGTGCGGTAAAACCTGCAAGTTGTTTGAAGAGCAAATCAATGGTAGCGTAGCCTAAAAGAACAAGTGCAGGATAAATCCAATGACTTTTAGAATCTTTGCTAGGTTTGTCAAGAATTAGTAAAAATGCAATTAAAGCAACCACGACCGCAATAATTTTATAGGTCGAAAATGCCTCACTAAATATCAACCAAGCGCCAATAAGCGACAAAAAAAGCGACATTCTCTGCGCTGAATCGGTTTTGACGATTCCACTATTCTTGATTGAGATTGCCAAAACTATAAAAACGGTTGGCAGTAAAATTCCCAAAGTACCATAAAGAAACCAAGGAGTTTCAGAATTCATTAAGCTGAAATCTGGCGCAAAAACAAAATAACAAAGTAAAATTGCAAAAAAGTAGTTCCAAAAGACGATTTGTGCGTCATTGGAATTATACTTTCTTGCAACTTTAAAAACCGCACCTACAGCCACGCTGCAAGCGATACTTATTAATAATGATGTCATAGAAATTTGTATTCGCTAGAAATTTAGCGCCTCAAAAAGCAATAAAAGATAATTTTTTATTTGAAAGTCGAATTCATTATTGACGCCAAACGAACGCCCGCATCATAAAGTTGTTTGCTTACAAGAGGCTCAAATTTGTTCACATAATCCTGAGAAACCTTTGCTCCTTTTAAGTCATAAATCGCTGCCAATTCGCTACGAGATTGGTTTGCCCAATCAATTACAGTCGAATTCGCGATTTTTTTACGGTTGCTTTTACAAGTTTTATTCTCTTTTAAAACTTTCTGACTTGTAATATTCTGCTTGCGAATAATGCCGCTATCAAAAAATCGGTGCAGGTTTGTACCTTTTCCTTCAAAATTCAATTGAACTGTATTTCCGCCTTTATCAATTCCATAACCCACGTGAAGCGGCTGATGTAAATCACCCACAAGATGAAAAATTATCAAGATTTTCTGCTTTACATCCGCGTCAGACATTGATTTATAGTTTTTAAGCTCATTCATAGATTTCGCCAACTCATCCAGAATATTTCCACCGTGATCGTGTTTTACTTCCTCCCCTTTTTCAAAATTCACATAGTGATACGGCTTCATATAGTCCAAAGAACGGTCATCTTTTATGTTATCCATCCAATTTGCCGCGTCCTGAATACTCATTCCGTCAAGGTATTTGGTGACAATTTCCTTGGTGTGCTTGTCCATATATTTGTACGCAACTTCCGCCACAATCGCGTGCCCTTCCTTGCCCCAAGCAAATGTTGAAGTAGAAAAACAAGTAATTAAAACAGCGGTAAATAGAATTTTAAAAGTTTTCATTTATGATTTTTTTGAAAGTTCAATTTTTTAAGATTCGCAAAGGTAAGCAGTATCGCCGATGTACTCAACAAAATATTTTTAAAGTTATGGAGGCTGATTTCT
>CBDUDY010000352.1:0-1721 GCA_965366055.1 uncultured bacterium | reverse complement strand
AAAATTGCTGCAATGAATACTAGATGGCAATCTGACGCAAATGCTCCCGACACTCAGGTTGGGAAAATTATCTACAACTTTAAATTGACGGAATAAACCTCATATAAAGAGAATGAATTATAAGGAAACGGCTGAATGGATGTTTGAAAAACTTCCTATGTATCAGCAGCAGGGTAAAACTGCTTACAGAAAGGATTTGACCAACACTTTATTGCTGGCAAAGCATCTGGGAAATCCTGAAAACGATCTCAAATTTATTCATATTGCCGGGACAAATGGTAAAGGATCCACAGCGCATACTATTAGTTCTATTTTAATGGAAGCCGGATATAAAGTCGGACTTTTTACTTCTCCACACCTCAAAGATTTTCGCGAACGTATAAAAATTGATGGTAAAGAAATCAGTCAAGAATACGTCACTGATTTTATTGCCGAGAACAAAGATTTCTTTGAACACAACAATTTGAGCTTCTTCGAAATGACCACAGGCTTGGCTTTGCAGTATTTTAAAGCTGAGAAAGTTGATATTGTGGTGATGGAAACCGGAATGGGCGGTAGATTGGATTCAACAAATATCATTATTCCCATTATTTCGGTTATTACGAATATCGGACTAGATCACGTTCAGTTTCTAGGCGATACTCTTGAAAAAATTGCCAGCGAAAAAGCCGGAATTATCAAACAGAATATTCCTGTGGTTATTGGCGAATATACTGCCGAAACAAAACCTGTTTTTGAGCAAACTGCCAAAGGGGAAAACGCTCCTATATACTTTGCTTCCGATTTACAGAATGCAGCTCTTGAATCAGATTTAAAAGGCGCATATCAAAAATCAAATATGAAAACCGTCAAGCAAGCAATTGATGTTATCAATCAAACTGGGGAATTCAAAATTTCTGCTCAAGCCTGCAGACTTGGAATGTTATCCGTGGTAAAAAACACTGGACTTTTAGGAAGGTGGCAAGTGTTACAGCAAAATCCAACAGTAATTTGTGACACCGCTCACAACAAACATGGACTGACAATCGTCTTGCAACAACTAAAAGAATCTACTTATGACAATCTTCATATCGTTTTGGGACTTGTCAACGATAAAGATTTGAAGGAAATATTAAGCTTATTTCCTACAAATTCAAAATATTACTTTTGTTCTCCAAATATTTCTCGGGGTCTTGATGTTTCGATTTTAGCTGAAAAAGCTACTGAGTTTTCTCTGATTGGGAATTCTTTTAGTTCAGTTTCAGAAGCTTACAAATCGGCAGCTTCACAAGCATTGCCGACAGACTTAATCTATGTTGGCGGGAGCACATTTGTGGTCGCAGAAATTTTAAATCTTTTTTAGAAAAACTATTGCGCAATACAAAAAGAGGCTTATATTTGCACTCGCAATCCAGGGCGATTAGCTCAGTTGGTTCAGAGCATCTGGTTTACACCCAGAGGGTCGGGGGTTCGAATCCCTCATCGCCCACAAGAAAAAGCAGAAACGAAAGTTTCTGCTTTTTTATTTTCCACAAGTGTCGAAAGCTTTGCTTTTGTAAGCTTATGGAAAATAAAAAAGCCAACTATGACCGAAGGGAGTAGTTCTGGCTTTTACTTGTAGCATTAAGAACTTTTGGGATCCCCGGAGGTAATCCCTATTCGTGGTTGAGGTTTTTTGGTGACATTTGTTCATACATCCACCCCGCCCTTCAGGCACCTCTCCGTACGAGGGAATGGAATAC
>CBDUDY010000351.1:0-1728 GCA_965366055.1 uncultured bacterium | reverse complement strand
ATTTGTCCAATTATTTTCAAAGTCTTCTGCTAAATTTTTATTTCTGCCAAGGATTTCTGGTAATGAATGATAATCTTGTTGCTTAACAAAAAGCATCGAACTACTCTTTCTAATCATCACATAGCGTGGATTGTCAATCGAAATCACAATTTCCTTGAGAGCATTTATAAAGGTAGATTTCTCAAAAGTTGTTCCTCCATCGAGATGGCAAAACACAGCACCAGTACTGTCAACAGCCGATTGCACTTGCAACTGAGACAGACTTGTGTGAATCATTCCAGCTTTATTTAAAGAAAGTAAAAGTGCTTCTCCGATTTTCTGAATATCTTTAGAAATATCGCGATACTTAAGATAAAGCCGAAGTGTTTTTATAGATAAGCTACCAAAAATTGCAATTCCTGTTAGTGACATAAAAGCCAAAAAAATATAAATGTCACTTGCTGTCCTCATTTTTAACAACGTTCTGAGCAATCCTTGTAAACTCTCAATTCCAAAAAACATCAATCCTGATACTAAAGTTCCGCTTAGGTTTCCAATAGTTTTGTTAAAGTAAAAAGTTTTCTGCGAAGAATATTCTTTCTCTTCGCTAAAAGGGATTTTGATTTCTTCTACAATCGTAACCCCTGTATTTAAGGCAGTCTTCCATCTCTGTTTCAAACTTTCTCGATCGGCGGCAAAGGAAAACATTTCGGAATTCTTTTGCGCTGCTTTTTCTTGTATATGAATGTCTTCGGATAAATTTAAACGTCCAATTCCATTTTCAATTCCAGCTTCTTCTTTAAATGAAACTCCCACAAAACTGCGAAAACGGCGCTTCAGTATTTCAAAATCATTGCCGCCAGTCTGCGAAGTCTTATCCACCGTGACCAAGTGCCAAATATTACTAGTCTTTTCAGTATTACCATTTTGCGTTCTGATTGCTCGTCCTCGCATCTGATTTGATAAAACAAACGAGCCCACAAAACTTGCAAGAATTAGGGAGTTAATCGCAGGCGCATCCCAACCTTCGCCAAGTAGTGACTTTGTACCAATCAAAACTTCAATTTCTCCCTCTTCAAAAATTTGAGTTACAATGTGAATCACATCATTCTTCAATTTTTCGTTCTGATGAATTAGTACATAATCAGAGTCGTAAGAAACAGAAGAAGTTGTTATTTGTGTGATTCCAAATTCTCTCGCTTTGTTTTCTAAGGCAGTTATTGCGGATTTCGGAATGATGATAATTGAACCCGTCAAAACGCCAATTTTCTTGCCATCAACATTCTCTCTGCGCAGTTTTTCAAATATTGGAATAATACCAATTTTGCTAAGTTCGAGAGTATTTTCGGAAGTGTTTACAAAGTACTCTTTCCGAATAAAGTCAGACAGAATAACCATTCGCAAGTCTTTTCGCAACTGCTGATATTCGAAATCTACTATTTCCTGAATACCATTTAACTTACTAATACTCGAAATCAAATATTTATTTACTTGCCTATTGTAAAAGAAATTGATCTGCTTATTTTCGATTGCGCCGTGTCTGCGTAATTTACTTTCAAGCTTTAATTGATGCTCTTCAAATTCCAGAAAGTGCGTCTTTTCTCGATATAGGTAAAAGTCAATTATAGTTTCCATCCATTGATAATCAAGTTCTGGTATTTCGAAATCTTTATCGCCGATTATTTCCAGATGTATTTCAGAAATCGTGACTTCATTAGCATTTAGAAAAATTAAGCAAGCCGAATACCA
>CBDUDY010000350.1:0-1729 GCA_965366055.1 uncultured bacterium | reverse complement strand
GCAGGAAGCAATCCGAAACTATGGCAAATGTTGGAAGAATTTGATCATACAGTTGTTCCTGCAGTACCCTCATTATTTACTTTTAATATCAAAGATTCTCGAATTAAAGAACTTCCTGGAATAGCTTCAGAAGCGGAAGTTAAGGTTTTGGGAACCAAATTGTCATCTTCAGGACCGTTGCTTATAACGCATTGGGGAATGAGCGGACCGGCGATTTTGAAACTATCTGCTTGGGGCGCGAGAATTCTTGCCGAGAAAAATTACCAATTCAAAATCCAGGTTAATTGGCTTGCCGGTCAAGATCGCGATGAGGTTGAGAAAATTATAATGGGATTAAAACTTAGTAATGCTAAGAAAAATGTGCGCTCTCATTCACCATTTCCGTTTCCTGGTCGACTTTGGGATAGTTTGACCGATGCTTCAGGAATTGCCGGAGATTGCAAATGGGCCGATTTGAATAAAAAACAAACAACAGCTTTGCTAAATGAGTTAACTTCTGGCGAGTATCAAGTCAACGGGAAAAGTACTTTCAAAGAAGAATTTGTAACTGCTGGAGGCGTAAACTTGAAAGAAGTAAACTTCAAAACGATGGAAAGCAAGAAGCACGAAAATCTTTACTTCGCGGGAGAAATCTTAAATATCGATGCGATAACTGGTGGTTTTAATTTCCAAAATGCTTGGACTACGGGGTATATCGCTGCGAATGCATTGGCTTAATTTAGCTATTGATAAACCAAATCGTTGCCGAAAGCGCGGTTATAAATGCCAACCACAATAAATAAGGAACAAATAGTACCGCGGAGAACTTCTTAATTTTTCCAAACTGAACATAGGTTTCGTAAGCAATCAGCCAAGTCAAAGCGATTTCGATGGTTGCAAGCAACGGGTTTTTTAGGCTGAAAAATAAATAAGCCCAAAGAAGTGCAAGTGCCAACTGGATCCAGAAGAACAGCATTCCTTTCCTTACTGGCTCTGGAGTTCTTTCGATTTCTGCATAAAATAATCCTCCGCCGAGGCCAATAAGTACAAAGAAAAATCCCCAAACTGGAGCGAAAATTTCTTTTGGTGGCGCAAAAGATGGTTTTGTAATTGTTTCATACCAAGTTTGAAGCCCGTAGTCCGCAATCTGATTCCAGAAATAGGCTGCCGCAAGACAGGTCACAATCATCACAACAATCTTTATATACTTATTCATTTAGTTTTTTTTATGCTGTGGCAAATTTAGCAAGGAGCAATGCAATTGTTGGTCTTTAATTAGAATATTTTTGAAACCCATTATTTCAGCAACTATCTCATAGATTTCGGCAGCTCATACCACAAGCTTACCATTCTCAATATGCCAATTCTCAAAAAACGATTACCTTTGCACCGAACTTATATTTTAAGAAATGGAAATTCGTGATTTTGTTGCTGCAATGCCTGAAAACTTGGCTATCCAAGGAGATTTTGAATCAAGTGCGCCGAGTAATATTGCTCTCGTGAAATACTGGGGAAAATTGGACAATCAAATTCCGGCAAATCCATCGTTGAGTTTTACACTTAGCAATTGCAAAACGATTACTAAACTAGGTTTTAGACCAATCGAGCCACAAAATGACTTCTCTTTCGACTTTCGTTTTGAAGGGCAGCCGAAACAAACGTTCCGACCTAAAATTCAGCAGTTTCTAGAGCGAATTTTCGTTTACCAACCATTTTTAAAACATTTTCACTTCTTTATTGATACCGAAAA
>CBDUDY010000349.1:0-1742 GCA_965366055.1 uncultured bacterium | reverse complement strand
AGTTTAGTAGTTTTTTCTTGAGTTGTACCGCGACGCATTGATTTTAAAACTGAATCAGAAATATGCTGAAGCGGAATATCAATATAGTTACAAATCTTCGGTTCGCGTTTCATTAAATCTAAAACGTCCATCGGAAATCCTGTAGGGAAAGCATAGTGAAGACGAATCCATTCGATACCTTCAACAGCTGCAAGAGCTTCAAGAAGTTCGGCAAGATTTCGTTTTTTATAAAGATCTAAACCATAATAAGTAAGATCTTGAGCGATAAGAATTAATTCTTTTACACCATTTTTTGCAAGACCTTTCGCTTCATTCACCAATTTTTCAATTGGTTGAGAAACGTGTGCGCCACGCATCAAAGGAATTGCGCAAAAACTACAAGGACGATCACATCCTTCGGCAATCTTTAAATAGGCATAGTTTTTAGGAGTCGTTGTAAGACGCTCACCTAAAAGTTCATGTTTATAATCTGCACCTAGCGCTTTTAAAAGTAAAGGCAATTCGGTAGTTCCAAAATACTGATCCACGTTTGGAATCTCTTTTTCAAGATCTGGACGGTATCTTTCAGACAAGCATCCTGTAACGAATACTTTATCTACAAGTCCTTTTGCTTTTTTGTCGGCATATTCAAGGATCATATTTACAGACTCTGCTTTTGCATTGTCTATAAATCCGCAAGTATTGATGACAATAATATTGCCTTCATTCTCCGGAGCTGCCTCATGTTCAACATCTTTGCCACTTGCTTTAAGCTGTCCCATCAATACCTCACTATCGTAGACATTTTTTGAGCATCCTAAAGTGATGACATTTATTTTATTCTTTTTTAAAGACTTGGTTCTCATGTATTTGTAAATTGGAGTGCAAAATTACAACTTTAAAAGTGATAAGTTATAATTGTTTAAAGAAAATTGGCATTGAGACGGATGTACTAATTTTGTAATTACAAAAATGGTGGACATAGAAAAGCCACTAGCAATGTAGTGACTTTCTAAGATATGCTAGATATTTTATTACAACCCAAAAATTAGCGAAAGCGAAACATTATTGTTTACAGAGCCGATATTTGCTCCATCAGTAAAACCTTGAGTTAAAAATGCTTGTTGACTATCTCTCTTATAATAGCTGTATGCAAGGTCAACTTTTGTTCCACCAAAATCATAACCTAAACCCGCAGAATATCCTGTAAGATCGCCCATCAGATTTTTATTTTTATAAGGACTTTGCTCTATTCTATATCCTGCACGAAGACTTAGTTGCTTAATTCTATGTTCAGCACCTATTCTAAGTTCGGATGAATTGTCTAGAATGTCACTCATGTCATTATTTACTCCTGTAAATTCATTTTTAGGTTTGAAGGTCGTAGCGCTATAATCTTTAATTGAATAATCGATACTTATCAAACTACTCGTTCCAAAAATGTATGCAGCGCTACCGGTCCATTTTCCAGGAGTTTGCAATTTGTAAACATCATACGCAATAGTAATTCGCGGATTAACGGTTGTATTTGTTTCCACATCATCTACAAAGTGTTTACTAGAAACAGCTTGCGAAATTTCGTCGTTAAGCGAGTACCAGGTAGGAGAATCATAAGCCAAGCCTAAACGAAGTCCGTCAGTAACTTTGGCGATTCCTCCAAGTTGGAATGAGAATCCAGATCCGTAAGTATAAAGTTCATTGTTGAATCTCAGTTTGCTTACGCCATTACTTCCTCCATTTGTATTGCTCTCATATACAGATGT
>CBDUDY010000348.1:0-1765 GCA_965366055.1 uncultured bacterium | reverse complement strand
TTTAAATCTTATTTATCGTGTTCCACCCAAATTAGTTTGCTGGTATCGTAACCAATACTTTTTGCTTTTTCTAAAAACCTTTCTTTATATTCTTGTGGAATTGTTTTTTCCCGCGAAAGAATCCAGAGATAATCTAAATTATTTCCTGCAACCAAAGCGTATTTGTAGTTTTCATCCATATCAATCACATTATAACCAGCCCAAATTGGTTTGAAAAAAGAGACTTTTAAACGCGCAACATTTTCATTGTCTACAAATTGAGCTTCGCCGATACTTTCGCTCCACTTCTTTTTCTCAAAGTTATATCCTTTATTATCTACTTTGATGTTGCCGTTGTCTTTCATCGAATAAGTGGCGGTCACATTATTCAGCCCTCTTTCAAAACGGAAATCGAAACGGGCGATCTCGTACCATTTGCCTAAATACTTTTGAGAGTCAAAATTTTGAACTGCGGTGGCGCCTTTGGGAATTCCGACGGCACAAGAACTCAATAAGGCAAGTCCAACAATTCCGACTGCTACGGGAATTGCTATTTTTTTTAGATTAATCATTATTTATTTTTTAGAATTCACATCTGAAATAATGTGTTCGTGAAAATTGTTAATACAGCCAAAATCAAAAACCAGACCGCACTATTAAATCAATAAAAAAAAGTCGTAAAAATTACGAATTAATTTGATTTAAGAAAATTTTAACATTTTAAAACTGACATTTGTCCAATGTGGTTTAGTTTTTGAATCTAAATAAGTACAAATGATATTTTGATTCCATCCGTTCTGATGAATCATTTTTCTTAACATTAAAATTCAAATTTATGTCAACCGAAAATTTAAGTCAAAAAGATGCTATTGCAACTTTAAAGAAACTCTCTGAAAGTGCGAGAATCTGTATGTTCTGTACGGATTTGGATTCGCTACCAAACGCTTCAAGGCCGATGAGTCTGAAAGAAACGGATGAAGAAGGAAATCTTTGGTTTTTAAGCAGTGAGCAAAGTCATAAAAATTTCGAAATAAAAGAAGATAACCGCGTTCAGTTGTATTTCATGAACAATGGTGATTCTGAATACTTATCAATTTTAGGCAAAGCCTTCATCTACAAAGATAAAGCGACCATAGAAGATAAATGGACGCCAATGGCCAATGCCTGGTTCGATGGGTCGGAAGATCCGAATGTTTCTGTTATCAGAGTAACTCCTGAGGAAACGTATTACTGGGAGCCAAAAGTTGGAAAGTTCGTATCGATGCTTCACTTTGCGACCGCAGCCATTACAGGGCAGAAATCAGACAATGATGATGGAAGAGAAGGAAATTTACACGTAAAATAATATTAATTCAATAAAAAATAAAGTTATGAAACCTGATTTAGGAATAACACAAAAAAACCTTACCGCAGTTCACAAAATTCTGAACACTGTTTTAGCTGATAGCAATATTCTATACATTAAACTGAGAAAATTCCATTGGAATTTATCTGGTGATAATTTTATGGAATTGCATTTATTATTTGAAGATCAATACGATGCAGTTGCAGAAGCAGCGGATGAAGTTGCAGAAAGAATTGCAACTTTGGGTGGAACAGCAATTGGTACCACGACAGAATTTGCGAAAGAATCTCAATTGAAAGAAACTCCAGGAAAATTGCCTGATACGCAAGGAATGTTGAAGGAATTAGTGGGCGATCACGAATCTATCGTAAAATCATTAAGAGAAAATCTTGACAAAGTAGAAGAAGATCATAATGATGCCGGAACTGCAGATTTCTTAAA
>CBDUDY010000347.1:0-1827 GCA_965366055.1 uncultured bacterium | reverse complement strand
TTGTAGTGCTGTATATTGTAGTGCTGTATATTGTAGTGCTGTATATTGTAACGCTATAGACTGTTGCAATATTTAAAATAGTATTGGATGGCTTTTTTTAAAATTTGAAAGTAGATATATGTTAGAAAATACGGATAAATATTTTGAATTTTTAAGAAAATATGGATTTAGCGATCCGATAGAGTACAACTATGTCAGGGAAGTCCGTAGAGATTACATTAAAGGCAATATAGTAATATCTATCGCTTACGATGGGAATTATTGGGTTGATCTTATTAAAATTAAGATAGCTATACCATCTCTTGCGACAGGGGCGACTAAGCTAAAAGATATTGATTTTAAAGATACACAATTCTATGATTTGACTTTACTTGATACCAAAAACAGACTATATGATTCAATTGCTTTTGACTACGAGGATGAAAAGAATCTTTGGTATTATTCAAGCCTTTTGAAAAATAATCCTGAAATACTAAACGGAGATTTAAAAAAATTTAGTTTAACCAATAGATTTTTAAAACAAGTAGGCGTTAAAAAATAAATTAGCGTTTCCTTTCAAAAAAATATCTTCGTAAAGATATAATATTACAAAGTCCACCACTTCTCGAAATTACGAAACCATATGAACTAAAAAGGGGAAACTTTCGTATCCCCTTAATCTTGTTATCTGCCGGCGATATAGTCATTTAGTTCACGTTTTGAACTATCAAAACTAAGTGCTTCAAAAACTTGATAAAAATATTGTTTATCTACACATTTGCTATAAAGTTGTTTTGCTAATTGCACTTTTCCCTTATCGAAACTAAGCGTTTTTACTAATTCATAAATCTGAATAGCTTTGAAAGAAGTATGCTGTGCCACATTTGAAATCATTGCAATCTTGCTATCATCAAAGCTTGCATCGCGCTTAACGGCTTTTACAAACTGTGTGAATTCTTGATCATTCATTACAGTGGCGTAATAATGTTCGCCTCCCTGATTGTTGTAATATCCTTGATGATTATAGTTCCCGTCATTCCCAAAATTATTATTCCATTGATTTCCCTGTCCTCCGTAAGGATTGTTCCAAATGTCATCCCACTCATTGAAACCGTAAGCTTGATTTGGTTGTGGAAAGTTTCCTAATAGATACAAACCTTTGTTTGAGAAGAAATCCAAAACTGTTCTAGTATTATTTCTCAATACTATTCGAGTTCTGTAAATCAGGAAATTCTCATCATAAATAGCTACCGGGACACTTCCGCTTTTTAGATCAAAAAATCTGAATTTTCCAGTTTCGTTGCTCATAATCTGATCTCCAATTTCTACGGTGAATCGTCCGTATTCAGGAATTCGCAAGAATACTTCAGAGTTTCCGTAGTTGTAATTCCAACGATAGTCGCTGTTGTTTTTTGGAACTGGGCGATTTTGTTTTGGACGCTTTCCGTTTGTAGTTTGAGAACCTTCTTTGTTGGGTCTTCTGTTTACTTGTTCGGTTTGCATCTCGCTAGTTTTGGCTTCATTCTTTATGAGTTCGCCAACCTTGCCCGCCTCTTGTGCAAAAATGCCAAGGCTAAATAATACGAGTAAAATAGTAAAGTTCGCTTTCATAATGCTAGGTTTTAATGGTTGTTATTATTCGCACATTCTAATACTGTGCCAATAAATTTTGACTAGGAAATTGAAGTGAAAATAAATCAGGAATAAAAGATGCATTTTAAATTTATGTGTTTCAAATAGTTTAAAATAACATTTTTTTTATTCTATAATTTCAATATTGGCCTTAATATGCAAATGCTTGTTTAAAGCCTAAATTTCTAGCCCCGATTGTCGTGGAAATCCTGCAAG
>CBDUDY010000346.1:0-1833 GCA_965366055.1 uncultured bacterium | reverse complement strand
TGCCACTCCCAATCAACAATAAATCAAACTCTAAAAAAAGAATTGGATCAAATTCTACTTACAGATCAGATTTACCGTGAGTACTTAGATAATTCACTTTCTGAGAAAAGACGAATCGAAATTGCCAAACTTACAAATCATACAACTGAATTTCTAAATGAAAATATTTTTAATATTCTTCAAAAAAATGACTCTCTCAATTTTATTCGAATAGAAGAAATTATAAAAGAGTACGGCTATCCAGGAAAAAGTTTGGTCGGCGTTCCAACAAATACGGCTGCTTTTTACGTGATTCAGCACACTCCCAAAAAAATTGCAGAATACTATCCTATTGTAGAAGAGGCAGCCAAAAAAGGTGAATTACCATTCCCATTATCAGCAATGATGTTAGACAGAAAACTTGCGGAAGAAGGCAAGGAGCAGATTTATGGAACTCAAGTTTACGGTCGAACTATCGTAAATAAAGAAACTGGAAAAGAGGAATTTTTCAATTATGTGGTTCCCATTCAGGATGAAAAAGGCGTGAACAAAAGGCGCAAACAAGTAGGTTTCACAACAACCGTCGAAGAAAACGCCAAGAAATTGGGATTAGAATACAAAGTCTATACTTACGACGAGTTGAATTTAATCTTTAAATAAATAAACATTTTCAAATCTTCTATGAAGCCATTAATATCTATCACAATCTTACTTCTATTGTTCTGCGGTTGCAAGCATAGTCCTGAGGAATTTGAGCAAAAGATATTTGACGAGTTATTCATTTCAATAGTTGACTCCACCTATATAGATCAGAGACTTTATACCTGCTTTCCAGAGAAAGGAGAAATGCGGTATGATCAAAATGGAAAAAGGATTGGTTTCGACACAGTTGGGCAATATCAAAGAGACTTAGAATGTGAAATCAAAAGATCGGCTTTAAAAATTGATACCTTAAATCTCGTAATCGCTATTGGCAACGAAGGTTTGATAAATGAAGGAACCAATTTACAAAAATATAATAATTCAAAATTTATCTTCAAACATCTGAGTGAACATCCAAGAGGCGCAGATTTAGAATATACTGAATGGAAAAACAGTCACGAAAAATTTGCTGGTGCAATGTCATTCTCACATATAAAATTTGACGACAAAAGAGAAAATGGAACTTTGGAAGTAAGCTATTCTTGTGGCGGCAAATGCGGATTAGGATATTTAGTATATATTACAAAAAAAGGAGAAAAGTGGCTAATTTCTAAAATCGAAGAAACTTGGATTTCCTGATTTTTAGGAATTCGAAATAACTCTGTTAATATCATAGTTAACTGTTGTTTAGAAATTTATTCTATTATATAACTTTACGTAAGTTTCATACAAGAAGTGATCGTAAAGTTGCTATCGCTCCATCTTTAAAGCCCTGCTAACTGTTTTTTTAACAGATAAAACTTTTACTAATGGCTAACTTCAAACTTCGATTCCTGCTACTCATACTTCTGTTATCGTCAACAATTTTTGCCCAAGATCGTGATATTGGAATTTCTCATAAAAATGTTCCAACATCCATTATAAGTTATCTCCAGAAAAATTTTGGATCAAATTTAAAGGGCAAATATTACGAGGAGAAAAGTGATACACTCTCTACAATCCAAACTGATTTTATCTTCGAAAATCAGAAATTACATACTGAGTTATACCAACCAAGGTAAATTTGTAAGATAACAAGTCGAACTAGATTTCAACTGATTACCGAATTTGGTTCAGACAACTATTAAAGAGTATTTATTAGAGAAATATCCCAATTACAAAATTCTGAAATCTCAGGAAGTCAACCCAAATACAGAACGAAGTGTCTATAAA
>CBDUDY010000345.1:0-1855 GCA_965366055.1 uncultured bacterium | reverse complement strand
GCAGCAAATCCTTTCTTGCGGCTTTGCGGAGCAAAAAACACAAGAAAGATTGATAGCAAATAGCCCGACCTGAGCAAGAAAAATGTTTGGAAGAAACTTAGATATTTGGAAAACTGTCGAGCTACTCTTCAAAAAAAAGCGAAAGATCTCGCTCAAAAAAAAACTAAAAAGTGAATTTTGGAATCGGATGTTCGATAAATGGCGAAGTTTATATAAATGTCAGCTTTTCGTTTGTAGGCAATTCTACTGCTTCTTGATCTTTTATAAATAAACGTGCAGTGTAGTCGCCTCGCAACGTAATTATGTCGCCTTTTACTTCGAGCCAACTTCCTTCTCGAAGTCCCAAAACTGGAACTTTATTAAATTTATGATATTCCTTAATACGAGTTTCGCGGGTTTCGCCCATGTGTGTGGAATTTTCGATAGGATCAAGATAATGCGGGTTCAAATTAAAAGGAAATAAATCCAATGTCTTGAAAGATGGTGGATAAATTATAGGCATATCATTAGTGGTTTGCATGCTCACTCCCGCAATATTACTTCCGGCACTTGTTCCTAAATACGGAGTTCCACCCTTGAGGACATCCGAAAGTTTTTCCATCAAATCATGTTTGTACAAGGTATGAACAAGCAAAAATGTGTTGCCACCGCCTGTGAAGATCGCATCAGCACTTTCAATTGCAATTATCGGATCAAAATATTGGTGAATACCTTTAACTTTTTTATTTATTTTAGCGAAAGCTTCTGCCACTTTTGAAGTATATTCATCATACGTGATTCCGCCAGGGCGTGCATACGGGATAAATAAAATAGTTTCGCAACCTTTAAAATGCTTTTCCAATTCAGGTAATATATATTCTAAATAGCTGCTATCGTGTACAGTAGATGTGCTTGCAATAATTAAATTTTTCATTAGTCTTCGGTAATTTTAGAGATAAATTGGTCTATTTCAAAGTTAGTCTATATTTTTAAACATTTTTTTGAAACGGCTTATTAACATGAAATTAATACTGTATTAGGGATTTATTATATGCTGTTGCTAATACTTTTACGAGCGTAACATTTTAATTTTCAATAGGTGCAGCGAAATTACTTCCTACTTTTTTCAATAATTTTCTATCAGATGGTATTTTCTCAAGATGCATTTGTAAAAGGAAAAATCCTCGCCGATGCGCTACCAATAGAAGGTGTAGAAGTGATAAATCTAGTTACGAAAGAAAGCACAACTTCTGATAAAGAGGGACTTTTTAGAATTAAAGCCCAGGAAGATCACTTGCTAGTTTTCTATGATAAGCGTCTTGATTATATGCGACATTCTATCTCAAAAGAAGATTTGACCACATTATTTACCGTTAAAATGACCTACAAAGTGGAAGAGCTTGAGGAAGTTTTTGTCAATAATTATTCGCACATCAATGCAGTTTCTTTGGGAATTGTTAAGCCGGGATTTGTGATGCCCACTAAGCGAGAACGTTTGATGAGATCTTCGGGAGGTGGCATTTTTACTGTATTGAATGAAATCACCGGGCAAGGTCGAGATTTGAGAACAGCATTGGCGTATTCTAGAAAAGATGAAAATCTGGAAAAACTGCATCGTATGAATTTGCGATCCTATTATACCAAGAGTTTTGGAGTTGCTCCCGATTATCATGAGGATTTTGAAAGATTCCTAATCGAGGATGCTACTTTTTTGTCCGCCCTAAAATCACAACATAAACACAGGATTTTATTTCAGATGGCGAGACTCGCGGTTGATTATAATGAAATTATGAAGAACGAATTCAAATGATTATTTTTACCCAATGAGAAAGGTTTTATTCGGCGTAAGCCTACTTTTTATTTTACTAAGTTTTTC
>CBDUDY010000344.1:0-1856 GCA_965366055.1 uncultured bacterium | reverse complement strand
GCTAACTGAAAAAATTAAACAAATTTCTCAGCAGCCCAATAGTTGTCCTACATCATCTGAATTTGATAATCTTTATAAATGTGTCGTAACTAAACAAACAACCTTTTACTACAGAGTTAATTTGGATAAAAAAGAAATTGAAATAATAACAATTTTCGACACAAGACAAAATCCTGATAAGCTTATAAAAGATATAGAATAAAAAGCACGAAAGTCCAATAAAGACTAAGAGCAATTTCTTGTACTATTCTGCTGAAAATTCCTGTATATTTTCTACTGCCTAGTGCCTATTATTACTGTCCGTGCATACTCATTCACCGAACTTATCTACTCCATCGATAAAGAATTAAAACTAATAAAAGTTGCAGACGTATTTGACACTCGTCAAAATCCAATTAAATTAAAAGAAGTATCTAAACTATACGAAAAAACCATTTGCAAACAATAATAAAAGACAAAAGAGTCAGTTATTAGTTGTAATTTTGCACAAATTCTAAAACCCTTGCTATGATTAAGTATTGCTCAGCTGAAGAAGCTGTAAAAGTAGTTGAATCTAATAATATAGTTTACTTACAAGCTGCAGCAGCAGCACCAACATTACTGGCAAATGCTCTTACCGAAAGAGCATCAGAATTAAAAAATGTCGAAATCTGTCACTTGCATACCGAAGGAGAAGCGCGTTATGCTAATCCTGAATTAAGCGAGAGTTTTCACGTAAATTCGTTCTTCATTGGAAAAAATGTTCGCCACACAATAAGTGCAGGAAACGGATCTTACACACCAGTTTTCTTGAGCGAACTTCCAATGCTTTTCAAGAAAAGAGTGATCAATCTTGATGTAGTTTTTATTCACGTTTCTGCTCCAGATGCGCACGGATATTGCTCATTAGGTACATCTGTAGAAGCAACAGTTGCCGCAATTGACAATGCGAAAATTGTAGTGGCACAGATAAATCCAAGAATGCCAAGAACTTTTGGAGATAGTGTTTTGCACATTTCTGAAATTGACTACGGTGTTGAAATCGATATGCCAATTCACGGTCACGAGATGGGAATAATTTCGCCAGTAGAAAATAAAATTGGTCAATATGTGGCCTCGCTGATTGATGATAGAAGTACGTTGCAAATGGGAATTGGATCTATCCCAAACGCAGCTTTAGCAAATCTTACCAATCATAAAGATTTAGGACTTCACACCGAAATGTTTTCGGATGGTGTAATTGATCTTATCGAAAGTGGTGTAATCAACTGCAAATACAAAGGAATCAACCGCGGACAAGCGCTTGCGACTTTCTTGGTTGGTTCTCAAAGATTATATGATTTTGTGGACAACAATCCATTTATCGATATGCGCGTTTCCAATTATGTGAATGACACCGCACGTATCCGAAGAAATCCAAAAATGGTTGCTATAAATTCAGCAATCGAAGTGGATATTACAGGTCAAGTAAGTGCCGATTCTATTGGACACAAAATGTATTCGGGAGTTGGAGGTCAAATGGACTTTATTCGTGGTGCTGCTTTAAGTGATGGTGGAAAAGCGATTATTGCACTTCCATCAACTACTAAACACGGAGCTAGCCGAATTGTTCCTTACCTAAAAACTGGAGCTGGAGTTGTTACTACAAGATCTCACGTTCAATATGTAATTACCGAATTTGGTATTGCAAATCTTTACGGACAATCTTTAATCAAACGTGCCGAAGCCCTAATCGCAATCGCACATCCTGATCATCAAGAAATGATTGCAAGGGAATATCACGCATTGTTTAAGAAGATGTAGATTATATAAAACTTTCATAGCGCTACTTTTAAGACTTTTTGGGTTTTGGAAGTGGCGCTTATTCTTTACTTGTA
>CBDUDY010000343.1:0-1858 GCA_965366055.1 uncultured bacterium | reverse complement strand
TTTTTTTACCTTTATACTGCTCCTTGTAAAGACCGGTTTAAACAATGGTGTCTCAGAACCCCTGTGCAATCAAGGTAAGGTTGTGTAAAAGCCTTTGGTAGTAATATCTTTGGCGGTGTTAGAGTTAAATGGTGAGTCTTGCTACGGCAGACATCCCGATCAGAATAATTCCAAATCTCAAAGACACAATCCCTGGAGTTTTCATTGTTTCACTTTTAAAAATTTGTATCATGGAAAAAAATCAAATTTCATTAGAAGTCGTTCATCCAAATGCAGCTGGAATTGATATTGGAAGCAGAAGTCACTGGGTGGCGGTAGGTCAGAATGCCGAAGATGTAAAAGAATTTGGAGTGTACAGTCAAGATCAGTTCGAGATGTGTGATTGGTTACGCAAAAAAGGAGTTTGCTCCATTGCGATGGAAAGCACGGGAACTTACTGGCAGAACTTATTTTCCACTCTTGTAGGACAGGGTTTTGAGGTTATTTTAGTGAATGGCAGGCAGACCAAAAATATCAAAGGCAAAAAAACCGATATCAAGGACTGCCAATGGATACAGAAACTGCATTCCCTTGGTTTGCTTTCTGCCAGTTTTCTACCAGACTCTGATACCGATACCCTACGCACTTATTCACGACACAGACAAAACCTGCTCAACCAAAATGCCTCCTGCATTAAGAGAATGCAGAAATACCTGCGGTTGATGAATATGCGTTTGGAAGTCGTAGTCCGAGATATTGTCGGTCTTACTGGCTCCTCTATTATTGAAGCTTTTTTAAACGGAGAGCACCAAGGTGAAAATCTCGCCAAATTGCGTCATTACAACTGCCGCAAATCTGAAGAAGAGATTGCCAAAGCCTTACAGTTTAATGGTCGAAAAGATTATCTTTTCGCTTTACAACAGGAATGGAATTCTTACAGACATTTGCAACAACAAATTGAGGATACGGATGTTCAAATTGATCAATTATTGAAAGAATTTATTGATAATGACTATCATAAAAAACAACACTTCATTGAAAAAAAAAGCACAAACGAAAAAATAAAAATGGTTTAGCACAAACAGATATGAATCTTCTCTCTTATCAATATTTTGAGGGGATTGATTTAATGGCAATTGAAGGAATTAATGAAGGCTTAATTATGGCCATCATGAGTGAAATTGGTTTGGAAGGAATCCGAAAGTTTCCGACTGCCAAGCAATTTACCGCATGGCTCAGGCTGGCTCCCAACAACAAAATAAGCGGTGGGAAAGTCTTGTCTCATCACATTCCAAAAGGAAGTTCAAGACTAAAAATTGCTTTTCGAAACACGGCCAATGCCATAGGGAATCTGAAAGAAGGCTGGCTGGTTGAATTCTTCAAGAGGATCAATTATAAAAAAGGACGAGCCACTGCTGTAACTGCCTTGGCCAGAAAACTGGCGGTCATTATTTGGAATATGCTGGTAAAAGGTCAGAACTACAATCCACCAACACAATACCTTTTCCTTGACGAAAAAAGAAAGATGGGAATGGTAAAGAGGATTCAAAAACAAATTACTAAATTTGGTTTGACTAATGAAGATCTAAGTTTTATAACCAACTGATTTTCAATAAATAAAATTAACGATAGTCAGAATTTTAAAAACCAGTTCAAACAATAGAAGTAGATATGAAATTTAAACTGAAAAGAGGAAACGAAATTGACGGAGAATTAGACATATTTATTTCCCATAACAAAGACGAAGATGAAGGCGAGACGACAACATGGGATGAAATTTTAATTCACGGAAATCCAAAAGGTCTAAAATCATTTGCAAAACTGCTTTTAGAAATCGCTGAACTTAATCAAGATGATGTGGAAGATAAATACTTGCCAA
>CBDUDY010000342.1:0-1864 GCA_965366055.1 uncultured bacterium | reverse complement strand
AATGATAATAGTGATTTTTATTTATTCTGAAAATATATTCGTCTGTTGATGGTGCGATTATCTACGCGTTAGTTTGCCATTTCGACGAAGGAGACCCGAGCTTTTGCGAACAGGCGAAGCAAATCACATAAAGATGGTCTTTACTTCTTTTTGTGGTGATTAGTCTATTTATTTATAAAATTAATGACAACATAACTATTCTGATAAAGCATATAAATTGTGTTTGGTTATGTAATTTGCTTCGCCAATGTGCTTTACTTGAGCCTTGCCTTCCTAGAAATGAGAAGATCCGGAATGAGTTATGGAAGCCAATTTCAAAATAAATTTATCATTTTAGCAATTCACACGTTTTACTGAATCAATACACTTCATTTTCAAATGGATGTAAATAAAAACGTTCAACCGACATTAGACTACAAAATTTCAATTAAGCACAAGTGCCCTAGCCCTGATAGTAGCGGAAATCCTTTTTGCCTCTTTTTTTAGAGGCAAAAAGATTGGGAGTGGATAGCAGGATAAAGCTCCAAAAGAAAAATTATGCTCTAATTATCAATCAGTTCGCATTCGGATGTCTATAAAAATACTTCTGAGAAAAGCAAACAAAGTGAAAAAATTAAATACTATCTTTGCAAAAATTTTAGAATTTATGAATACAAGGGACGGTGGTAATAAAAGAGGTGGTGCAGGGCGCCCAAAGGGTGTTGGAAGACCAAATTCTAGCAAGCCAAAACCTCCAATGCAAAAACGTGCGCAAGGGCCTAAAAAGGTAAAGCCAGACACGAAGACTGCAGATAAATCGGCTGAAAAAGTTTCTGAAAAGGTAGCAAAAACACCAAATCAGGCACCTAAAAGAGCGAAGACGAATCCGGATGAAATCAGGTTAAACAAATATATTTCGAATTCAGGGGTATGCTCACGTAGAGATGCTGATATCTATATCACGTCTGGAAATGTAAAGGTAAACGGTGTTGCCGTTACTGAAATGGGGTACAAAGTAATGCCTGGAGATGTGGTCAATTTTGATGGGACAACGCTTACTCCAGAGCGTAAAGAGTATTACCTGCTTAACAAACCTAAGAATTTTACTACTTCGGTAGATGAGAATGAATTGCACAGAAATGTTTATGAACTTGTAAAAAGCGCTACAAATGCACGCATTCAGCCAGTAGGAAGAATGGACAAGAATACAACAGGATTGCTGCTTTTCACTAATGATACGGATATGATTCGTAAGTTTAGTCTTCCAAATCAGAAGTCTGCGAAGATTTATCACGTGTCTTTGGATAAGAACTTGAAGTTTGAAGATCTTGAGAAAATTGCAGGTGGTGTAACGCTTGACGGACACAGACTAGCAGTTGAAGAAGTGACTTATATTGATAATGAGCCAAAAACAGAAATTGGACTGAAACTACGTACGTCTAACGTTAAAGTTGTTCGTGCGATTTTTGAAAGCTTTAAATATGATGTCATTAAAGTCGACCGTGTATCATTTGCAGGTTTGACCAAAAAGAATTTACCTCGTGGTAACTGGAGAGCTCTTACAGAGCAGGAAGTTATCAACTTGAAAAATATGTAAGCTACGATTTGTAGTATTTAAAACCGCTAGAGTTTCTTTAGCGGTTTTTTTTATTTCCAAAAATGCCACAACATATTTTACCAATAAAGTCAATGTTTAAGTGAAATAGTACTTTAACTCTTGAAAACTATCATCACAATAGATTTAGTGAGGTCAAGAGCAGGATGGTATGCTCAGGATTTTTGCAGCTTCCGCTCGTAAAAACTATCAACCTCTTAATAGATAAAGTGAAATTATGATTAGAGCCGTAGGCTCGACTTTATTGTAGCGCAGGATTTCAATCCTGCG
>CBDUDY010000341.1:0-1868 GCA_965366055.1 uncultured bacterium | reverse complement strand
GCCCATTTTTTCATTCTTTTTTTTTGAATAATCTGGGTGTTGCGTCGGCTAGAAATTCAGTTTTCAAACTAGAAAATCTCTGCAAGCCGCCGCCGCGCTGTCCACTATATCTTTTCCCGCTTAAAAAAAGCGAGAAAAGGATGCCGCTCCCATCGCTAACACGGAGGAACGCTAAGTTGAGGTATTTGTGCAAAAGTCATATATTTGAGTTTCACTCTAGTTTTATTTGAACGATATGAAACTCCAAGCTTCAGTTCACAATTATGCAGCTCGCTAGCGGTATTTTCTCGCTCGTGCCCAGCAACAAAATAAAGCGTCGAAAACTTTTCCGCAAATAATTAAAGGTGTTTGAAAACAATACAAATTTAGAAATGAAAACCATTTCATATAATAAAATCGACGCTCTAGAATCCGACTATCTCTATGTCGCGACTTCTCAAATAACAAATTCTGGGAATGGACTATTTACGGCGATCGATATTTATAAGGACGAAATGATTGCTGTTTTTACGGGAAAATTTCTCAACGAATCTCAAGCAACAGATTGTTCCGAAAAAGGAATCGACAGATATTTTATAATGATGCCTGACGGATCTATTTTAGATTCTATGAATTCAAATTGTTTTGCAAAATATGCAAATGACGCAGGTGTGAATGCTGAAAGCACTTTTAAAAACAATGCAAAGATTGCCTTGGACGATAATAGACAAGTTGGCTTAATTGCTTTGCGGAAAATAAAATCTGGCGAAGAGATATTTTGCAGCTACGGAAAAGTGTACTGGAAGAAGTGGTTGAAGTTTGTTTAATGTAAATGATGGATTTATTTCGTATTTTGCTTAGTAATTATAAAACAGCAGAATGAGAATTCCAGAAGAAGCTATACCGTTTACCTATGAAGAGTCGAAAAGAACTTTTGAAAATAAAACATCTGTAAAAGATTCTGCAGAGAATATCAACCAGAAGCACGGTATCAAAATTACTTCAGCTTCTGATTACATTTATTACTTCAAATATTTAATGACCGGAATAGGATCGTGCAGGTCGTTAAGTAAATTCACTCAAGAATATTATTTAGAGAGAATTGCCGAGGATTATGGCAACGAGCAATTCGAAAAATCTTTAACCGCTTTTAAAAAGCTATTTGAAAAATTAGAAAAAGACAATCCAGGTACTAAAGTCGCAATGCGAAAAATATATGAGAAGTATAAAACGATTACCTAAAACTTTTCTCCAACAAAAATTCAAAACTTCCAAATGTGTACCGTAAGTTATATTCCGAAAACCATCGACAGCAATTTCGTACTCACTTCAAATCGTGACGAAGATTCTCGGCGCCCAACAATTGCTCCGATGATTTATGTTTTCGAAAAAGTTAAGCTGGCTTATCCAAAAGATGAGGTTTCGGGAGGATCGTGGATTGCAATGAATAATAAAGATAAAGTCAATTGTTTACTTAATGGGGGCATTGGAACTCACACGAAACAAGAATACCACACAGTTAGCAGGGGCACTATTCTAATCGACTTAACCAAATCAGATCTTGCGACTGAGGATTTCTTTCAAAATTATGACCTTCACAACGTCGAACCATTTACAATTATCTCGATTCAATTGGAAAATTGGAAGGCAGTTTGTCTGACGGAAGTGATTTGGGATGGAAACAGAAAGCATTTTAGAAATTATGAAGTCAATCATCCTCATATTTGGTCATCAGCACAACTGTATTCTGAAGAGCAGAAGAGATTACGTCAAAAGTGGTTTACAGATTTCATCAAAGAAAATGAATCTAATCAGACTTTAGATAAAATCGCAAATTTCCATAACGGTAACCATTCAGAAGATGTGGGAGTAAACGTAATTATGCAACG
>CBDUDY010000340.1:0-1891 GCA_965366055.1 uncultured bacterium | reverse complement strand
ATGAGTGTTTTAGTTAATAAAGATTCGAAAATAATAGTACAAGGATTTACAGGTAGCGAAGGAACTTTCCACGCTGAACAAATGATTGAGTACGGAACAAATGTAGTAGGTGGTGTAACTCCAGGAAAAGGTGGATCTACTCACTTAGACCGTCCAGTTTTTAATACTGTAAAAGATGCTGTAGACCAAGTTCAGGCTGACACTACAATCATTTTTGTACCACCAGCTTTTGCTGCTGATGCTATTATGGAAGCTGCAGATGCAGGAATCAAAGTTATTATTACAATTACAGAAGGTATTCCTGTTGCAGATATGATCAAAGTAGCTGCATACATCGAGAACAAACCTTGTACACTTGTAGGACCAAACTGTCCAGGTATCATTACTCCAGGAGAAGCGAAAGTAGGTATTATGCCAGGTTTTGTTTTCAAAAAAGGAACTGTAGGAATCGTTTCTAAATCAGGAACATTAACATACGAAGCTGCTGATCAAGTTGTAAAACAAGGATTGGGAATCACTACTGCAATTGGTATTGGTGGAGATCCAATTATTGGAACAACTACAAAAGAAGCAGTTATGCTTTTGATGAATGATCCAGAAACAAACTGTATCGTAATGATTGGTGAAATTGGTGGTCAACTAGAAGCTGATGCTGCAAAATGGATCAAAGAAGATGGTAACCGCAAACCAGTAATTGGTTTTATCGCTGGTGAAACAGCTCCAAAAGGTAGAACAATGGGTCACGCAGGTGCAATCGTTGGAGGTGAAGATGATACTGCCGAAGCTAAAAAACGCATTATGAGAGAATGTGGAATCCACGTTGTAGATTCTCCAGCAGAAATTGGAAAAAAAGTAAAAGAAGTTTTAGGATAGTCTTTCCCAAAACAACTATATATAGGAAGCCATCTCAATTGAGGTGGCTTTCTTGTTTTAAATAATTTTTAAAATAGTTGAAAGTTCAACGATTCTGGTTAGTTTTATTCAAAATCAGGCTATTATGAAAACTTTAAAACTTTCTGAATTCAGCAGAAATATAGAACTGCATCTTGATGATGTAACTAAAAGTCTCGAACCAATTACAATAAAGTCAAATAAGAAAGACAGAATAGTTATTATATCGCTCAAAGAATATAATTCCTGGATGGCAACAAATTATGAAATGTCTAGTCGTGCGAATGAGAAACGACTTGATTCTGCAATAGTAAATATGGAATTAGGGCGAACAATAATTATAGACATCGAAAATTTCAGATAAGCAGTTGGTTGAATTAGTTATACAAAACCTCAAATTTCATCATAAATCCAATAATTAATTTACCTCAATAAAATACATCCCCAAATTTTCTCTCTATAAATTCGGAAAACGCCTTAACAAACCCTACTTTTGCACCGAATTTAAGCAATACAAGTCCACATTTCTGTGGTCCACTATTGTTTGAGCAATTATATCCTATATGTACAAAGAATTAGAGAAGTTTAAAACAGAATCATTTTCACTTACTGCCGATGGTAGTTTGGAAGAGGTTTGCAATGCACCTGAAAGCGGTAGCGGAGTATTTGTTGTAACAGCAGTTTCAGAGGACGGAGCCGAAGTTGTAATGGTTGGGTCTACTGGAACAGTACAAAATGACGGAACCCTAAAAATCAAAAATGGCGGTCTTTACGACAAAATCGTAAATGGTCATCAATTTGCCAAAACAGGTCGTAAATATTCTTGGCCTGCACAGATGAAAAAGGAAAATATCGATAGACTTGAGGTTACTTGGTACGAAACTTTCAATGACACAGACAAGCAAATTCCAACTTTTGTAGAAGCGCAAATTCTTCAGCAATTCTTGGACGAAAACGACAGACTTCCTAGATGGAACGTTGCATTCTAGTCAATTTCGAC
>CBDUDY010000339.1:0-1892 GCA_965366055.1 uncultured bacterium | reverse complement strand
ATCACCTACGCTTAACTTTTCTTAATTTCTTAATGGTAAAATAAATATTTTATTTTTTCAAAAAACTTTAACTCTTAATAAATATATGCTTTTCACTATTCAAGTCTTGTGAGATCACAATAATATAACTTCCAGATTCCAATCTTGAAACATCAACAGTTTGATTATCATCTAATGCAACTTTGCACTTCCTGCCCAACATGTCATAAACTGCAGTTTGAACAGAAAGTCCAGATTTGGAAGTGATATTCAGAATCGTAGACGCTGGATTGGGGTAGATGCTAAAGTTCGAATTCTTGAAATTATTGTTGGACAACGCCAAAACCGTAACCGTTTGAGTCACCGTTTCTGATTTGCCGCATAACGTAACCGTAAGAGAAATTGTGTGCATTCCAGCGGGAAAAGTGTGAGTTGTAACCGCATCTTCAGAAGAAGTACCATCGCCAAAATCCCAACTATAGGTTGCACCATCCTGAAATTCGGCAGTAAAAGTTAGAGTACCATCGCCTGTAATTTCAAAATCTGCCGATGCATCATATTTTCCGATATACCATTGTGGAAAGTTAGCGAAAACCACCTGATTTACCGCAGCCTTTACAATTGCAACTTGACCTGCAGGAAGATTCGCAGTATATATAACTTCATCGGCCGATTTTCTAAAAATAGCGGAGTAGAAGCAAAGCGCTGCCGCATAAGATCCCAAAAGTGATGGGTGACTTTCGTCGTCGCTATACAATTCTAAAGTTGGATTTTGAGTGATAATTGTTCGCCAAACCGCGCCAACTGGCGAAACTTCGGCATTATTGTCAGTCGCCATTTGGAGATAACGCTGCGACAGCAAATCGTCCATTCCTACATAAGTGCAGATTGGTGGCCACATTGGACAATTTTGAGCATCTCCATTTTTACGTCCCCAAGTCATATAAAACAAAGTTTCGGTGCAAGAATTATTTGCTAAAATCTGATTGTTTAAGGCTGTAGCAAAAGGATAAACTGATGTTTCAACCTGACTATCTGGAAAAGATGGCAACTGACTTTGTTCTTGCAAAACCACATAATCCCAAGCTTTGGAATTGATTTTGGAAAGCGTTTGTGCATTTGTACTGTGTTGCTGAAAAGTGGTACCGCCAGGAATATTGGCATCGAAAATCAATTCATCTCCGGCAGAAGTCGCTGCGAGCTTAATCATTTCGGGTAAATTATTGACTGCCGTATAAGAGTTTCCAATAAATAGGACAGACTTCGATTCTTGCGAAAATCCAAAAAATGCTGAAAATAATAAGGTTAGAAGGTAAAAGTGTTTCATAATAAGATTTAAGGTTCTTCAAACATAAATAATTATGAGGGTTTACTAAGTGTTCTAGCGTAGAATATTTTATAGTAGCTGATCCGGCTGTGCTTTTCAATCTTTTTTGTCAGCCGCTATTTTTGCAAGCCGCAAAAGGAGCTTCCGTTGGTCGCTCTTCTGCAGCAGCAAAAAATAGGCGCCTGCCTAAAAAAGGATTTTCATTTCCATCCGGGCTAGTGCGTGAAGTCTTCGAATGAAGTGAAATTTAAATATTTGTATTAGATGCTTTTATATTATTTTCGCCAATGCGATTTAGATTAATATTTTTAATCACGAACTTATTCAAAATATGAAAAATCTATTGGCATTATTTTTTCTGTTATTTCCAGCTTTGTTTTTTGGGCAAGTTGTCTCCGGAAAACTATTTGACAGAGAGACAAGTAAGGCACTTGAATTTGCAAGTGTTTCTATACTTGCAAATGGCTTTACAGTATTTACGAATTCAGAAGGAAATTTCACCTTTGAAAATTTTTTAAAGGAAGATCAAATACTCATATCATATATAGGATATGAAAGTAAAACTTTAAATGCCGCAGATTTTAAA
>CBDUDY010000338.1:0-1893 GCA_965366055.1 uncultured bacterium | reverse complement strand
AAGAAGGCTACTTCTCTCAAAACAATTCAAGTTATTGGTTGGGCAAGAAATATATCGGAATCGGACCTTCGGCACATAGTTATGACGGAAAATCCCGCTCTTGGAATATTCCGAATAACATCAAGTACATCAAAGGAATTACGTCAAACGAACGAGATTTTGAAGAAGAAATCCTTAGCAATCAAGATCGTTACAATGAAACTATAATGACAGGACTGCGAACTATTTGGGGAATTTCACTTGCCACTATCCAAAATAACTTTGGAACTGAAGTTTCAGATTATCTACAAGATCGAGCTCAAAAGTTCTGCGATGATGGTTTACTTATTTTAGAAAATGGAATTCTAAAAACTACAGCAAAAGGAAAATTTCTTAGCGACGGAATTGCAAGTGATCTTTTTCTGGTGGAATAAAGCATCTCTTTATAGTTAGCTTTCGCTAAAATTTCTACGCAAAATGTTCCGTGATATTTCCTAGCCATTTTGGTTCTTTCTCTCTATCGTATTTCTTATTAAAATTAAGAAGTAGAAGTGCGGCTTTCTTTAGTTCGCGCTGAATCTCATCTTCTTTTACTGTTTTTAAAGTTGTGATGTGCAATAGATAATAAACGACGCGTTTGAGGAATTTTTCAGCTTCGTCAATATTTCCTAAATCTTCGTAAGTAGCCGAGAGATTATTGCACGAAATGATAAATACCTGCACAAACGGTATATCCAACCGAAGACTTTCCTGTTGATGATTATTCAAGACTTCTGCCCTAAACAAAGCGTCTGTGTAATCCAACAATGCTTGTTCTAAATTTCCCTTTTCAAAACTTTCATTTGCTGTTATTGTCAATGTCTTCCAATAGTTTTCTATGTGGCTCATACAGGTATCGCTCATTTTTTCTTTATTTTAAATTGTTATTTGCAAATTCCCAATTGATGATATCCCAGAAATTCTCAACGAATTTTGGACGCGCATTTCTATAGTCGATATAGTAGGCGTGCTCCCAAACATCGAGAGTCATAATTGGTTTTTTATTTTCGGTAATTGGAGTGTGTGCATCTTTAAGACCAAGGATTTCCAGTTTTCCTTTTTCATCTTCGGCAAGCCACGCCCAACCAGATCCGAAAAGCTTAGTGGCAGTTGTTGAAAACTGCTCTTTGAATGCGTCGAAACTTCCAAAGTCGCGATTGATTCTTTCGGCGATTTCACCCTGAGGACTTTTTCCACCTTCGGGAGAAAGACAATGCCAGAAGAAAGTATGATTCCAATGTTGCGCAGCGTTGTTAAAGAGAGGCGCATTATTGTCTGCGTGTCCTTTTTTAATCAGTTCTTCGATAGAAAGATGCGCAAGTTCGGTATCCTTTACAATTCCGTTTAGGTTATTTACGTAAGCTGCGTGATGCTTTCCGTAATGGTAATCAAATGTTTCTTCGGTAATAATTGGGGTTAAAGCATTTTTGTCAAAAGGCAAATCAGGCAAGGATAAATCAATTTTCATAGTAGTTGTTTAAGCGTTAGTCATTTTTCGAACTTGTAGTTTTAGAACCTTTACAGCTTTCTTGATGTCGTTTATGTTTTTGAGGGTAGCCGTGGCTTGTCTCATATCTTTCATCATTAAGTTCTGTTCTCTGATTGCAGCTTCTAAAGTTTTCTTTTCTTTTTCCAAAATGGCGATTACAAATTCCATAAGCAGTATTTTTTTCATCAAATTAGATTAGCAAAAATAAGAATTTAGACTTGTCTAAAAAACTATTTAGCATTTATTTTTAATTTGTTGTTTTAGTGCTGATTTTGAAAGTGGCTTTCGCCGAATTTTCTTCCCACGATTATTGGTGAATTATGAAAATGAGTGCCCTAGCCCCGATTGCAGAGGAAATCCTTTTTGGGCTTTTTCTGCCCAAAAAG
>CBDUDY010000337.1:0-1903 GCA_965366055.1 uncultured bacterium | reverse complement strand
GAACTTAAAGAAACACGTTTTGTCTGCACATCTTCTTTTGGAAGCTTTAAGTCTTTGATTGCTTTGATAACTTCAGCAACGGTTTTGTCATTCTCTTTTTTTACCGCTGTAGCATCACTTCCTTTATTCTCTACCGAAATAGAAATAAATGCCTGATCTGGCTCTACTTGTACTTTCCCTTCTCCAGAAACTGTAATCTGAGCTGGCGGAATTAATTCTTGCGCTTGTGATGGCGTGATAGTACACATTGCAACGACTGCTAAAATGAGGAATGACTTTTTCATAATTTGGTTTTTTAGTTTTGAGTTAGCACACTTTTCAAAAGTTGTGCCATTAAATTTTTTTCATCTTGGCCATAATCCCCAAAATGATAATTGGAATGGCTAGAATAACCACCATAAAAGTATTCTCGGTAAACATCTCTGGGAATTTTGCCAAAGTAATTGCGTATCCTCCAATTGCTCCTCCAAAGTGAGCGGTATGTCCAATATTATCTCGCTTGGCACGCATTCCGTAAAGAGAATATAGCAAATAGCCAATTCCAAAAATATAAGCTGGAATAGGAATCGGAATAAAGAATAAGTACAAATTCATCTCCGGTTGAAGTAATATCGCCGAATATAAAACTCCGATTACTGCTCCCGAAGCTCCAATTGCTCGGTAATTTAAATCGTCTTTATGTAAATATAAAGTCAATAAGCTTCCGCAAATAAGACTTCCGAAATAGACTAGTAAAAATGAAAATGCATTCGTGTACATCAAAACTACTGGTGCAAAAAAGTAGAGCGTCAGCATATTAAAAGCCAAGTGACCAATATCTGCGTGCAAGAATGCCGACGAAAACATTCTATATTGCTCGCCATTTCTGATGGAAGCGATATGAAATTCAAATTTCCTGAAGAACGCCATATCTCCAAATCCCTTAAAACTGAACAATGCGTTGGCGGCAATAATGATTATTAAAACTAAATCCATACTGATTTTAAAATGTGAAATGTAAAAATAACCATCTTTTGATAGCTTTAGCCATTGACACCTTCCTAAATTTGGTTTTAAACGTATATTTGTACTTTCAAAATCCGACTCAATGCAATTACTGTTCTTTATATTTTTCTACCCACTTATTTGGCTAATTTCGATTTTGCCTTTTCGACTTCTCTACTTACTTTCAGATTTCTTTTATATCATTGTTTATAAAGTAATCGGATACCGAAAAGCGGTAGTTCGTCACAACTTGAAACTTGCTTTTCCAGAGAAGTCGGATGCTGAGCGATTAATTATCGAAAAGAAATCCTATCACCACTTATGTGATATTTTTATGGAAATGATAAAGACTACAAATATTTCCGACAAGGAAATTCGTGAGAGATTCAAATTTACCAATATCGATTTTTACTTAGATATGGAAAAACGTGGAAAAAGCATCGCTATGTTTTGTTCACATTATGCTAGTTATGAATGGTTGATTTCTATGAACTATTACACAACATTGAAAGGTTATGCCATTTATAAAAAAATTGCAAACGACTATTTTGACAAACAAGTTAGAGATATTCGTTCCAAGTTTAAAGCATATTTAATTACAACCAAGGAAACTTATCCTACGATTGCTAAAAATGAAAAAGCTGGTATAAAAGCGGTTTATGGTTTTGCAAGTGATCAGTCTCCAAAAGCAAGTCGAATTGTACATTGGACAACTTTCTTAGGAGTAGACACTCCAATACATACGGGAGCAGAAACGATTGCAAAGAAGTTTGATATGAACGTTATTTTCTTAAAAGTAAAGAAAATAAAAAGAGGTTATTATGAGGCTACCTTTGAGGAAATAACAGAAAATCCGAGACTAAGCCCGGATTTTGAAATTTCTGATGAGTTTATGAGAAGAGTCGAAAAGCAAATCATC
>CBDUDY010000336.1:0-1909 GCA_965366055.1 uncultured bacterium | reverse complement strand
CATCAGAAGCAAGCCCGAAAAGATCCAATTTTTCATAATATTAAGTTTTGTTTTT
Source organism: uncultured bacterium (assembly GCA_965366055.1). Lineage (GTDB taxonomy): Bacteria > Bacteroidota > Bacteroidia > Flavobacteriales > Flavobacteriaceae > Flavobacterium. The sequence continues at coordinate 1,854 of CBDUDY010000336.1, read as the reverse complement.
TGAAATATTTTGCAAAAGTCTGACTTTTTATTCTATCTCACATTATGATAACATTAATAAAATATAGAAAAATTGATTTTTCTCACTAACAAGCTGCTAATCACGACAAACGACTGGCATTGTATTTTTTAAGTAAAGAATTAGTAGAACTATCGTGACCATTGAAATTTGAGGAATCTATATTTTCTAATATCTTGCCTGCCAACTCTTTACCTAATTCCACTCCCCATTGATCGAAGCTAAAAATATTCCATAAATATCCTTGAATGAATATTTTATGCTCGTAAAGTGCAATTAATGACCCCAAAGATTTAGGAGACAACTTTTTAATTAAAATTGTGTTTGTAGGTTTATTCCCTTCGAAATATTTATAAGGGTTCTCAAATCGAGCTTCTGAGTCAGAATTTTTAACTTCTGGATCTCTCCCGTTTAACAAAGCTTCAGATTGAGCAAAGAAGTTTGCCATTAAAATATCGTGATGTTCAATATTTTCGTGAAGTGGTTGGCAAAAACCGATAAAATCAACGGGGATTAATTTTGTCCCCTGATGAATTAGCTGAAAAAATGCATGCTGTGCATTGCTTCCCGTCCCTCCCCAAATAATAGTTCCCGTTTCATAGTCTACGGGCTTGCCATTTCGATCAATTCCTTTCCCATTACTTTCCATAATTCCTTGTTGCAAATAAGGAACAAATTTATCCAAATACTGAGAATACGGAATTACAGCTTCAGTTTCGGATCCATAAAAATTGTTGTACCAAATACTCAGCAAACTTAAAATTATTGGAATATTTTTGTCAAAATCCGCTTCCGCAAAATGTGTATCCATTTCATAAGCACCTTGAAGCAATTCCTCAAAATTATCTGGACCGACAGCAATCGCAATAGAAAGTCCGACTGCACTCCAAAGTGAAAATCGTCCTCCGACCCAATTGTCCATTGGGAAAATATGTTTTTTGCTTACGCCAAATTTAACCGCCGCCGCTTCATTGGTAGATACCGCAACAAAATGTTTTGCTATCGCCTCTGCTGAAGCACTTTTTAAAAACCATTTTTTTGCCGTTGTAGCATTAGTCAATGTTTCCTGTGTTCCGAAAGTTTTTGAAACGACAATAAATAAAGTTGTTTCTGGATTGAGTTTTTCTAACAGTTCGTGGATATGATCACCATCGATATTAGAAATAAAATGCATGTTAAGATGATTTTTGTAAAAACATAAGGCATCCACAGCCATTTGAGGTCCTAAATCTGATCCTCCTATTCCGATATTGACAACATCTGTAAATGCTAATTCCGAGTGCCCTTTTAAATTTCCTTCTATGACATCATAAGCAAAATCTTTCATCTTAGATTTTACTTTTTGAATTTCAGCAATAATATCTGTGCCGTCAAAATAGATTTTTTTTTCTTGCGGCACTCTAAGAGCGGTATGCAAAACTGCGCGATTTTCGGTCTGATTTATAAGATCTCCAGAAAAGTATTTTTTGATTCCATCAGCAAGTTTCATTTCGCTGGCAAAATTTACGAGCAGTTTTAAGGTATCTTCAGTAATCCTGTTTTTAGAAAAATCCACAAAAAAATCTTGCCATTCAACTTGAAATTTTTCAGCTCGATTGCTATCAACAGCAAAGAGACTTTGCATCTTTTGCGTTTTAAACTCTTCAAAGTGATTTTGCAATGCTTTCCACGAAGCAGTTTGAGTAGGATTCTGAGTCAATAGAGCCATAATATTTAATTCTAATGAAGGTTTGCGACGCTATCAAGTTCTAGCTTGAGAGGCTGTATTTGAGCTAAATATCTGTCTTTATACTTGTTTTCCATCGGCATGGCATTTGGCAATTGCATTTTGAGAGC
>CBDUDY010000335.1:0-1934 GCA_965366055.1 uncultured bacterium | reverse complement strand
CGCGAACATCTTTCCAAGCAATTTTCGCGTCTGGCAAAATCTTGAAAATAGTTCCAAATAAAATTGCAATAACCGCAAAGCCAATTACGACATTCAAAATATTGAAAACGACCAAAGTGATGTCCGGTATATAGAATCTCAAATAATCTCCTAATCCACTTAAAATTCCATTTACAAGAAGTGTTACCAACAGCAAAAATCCTAAAACCACAATTAAAGATGATGACAATAATCGGTCCTTTAACATCTTAACCCATCCTCTTTTTGGTTTTGCTTTCACTCTCCAGATCATATTAATCGAATCTTGAATTTCACCAAAGACGGTTGTTGCACCAATCAATAAAGTGACCGATCCTATAATGACTGCTTTTGTGCTTTTGCCATTTAGACGAAGATTCGCTATAACTTCTTGTACTTGTGCTGCGGCTTCGTCACCAAGAAGTCCGTTGATTTCAGAAAACAACTTTCCTTGGGCTGCATCTGCTCCCAAAAATATTCCCGCTACAGATATTATTAGTAATAGTAATGGTGCAATAGAAAATAGTGTATAATACGATAATGATGCACTTAATTTCAAGCCTTTATCTTCTAAAAACCCGGTAAATGTGTCTTTTAAAATATCTTTTGACTTGGTAAAGGTCGCTTTAGTAAAAATTTTGTTCATAGATATAAATATTGGTCAGCGCTCTAAAGTATACAATTATTGATAAATTGTGCATATTCTTTTGATTATATTTAACGGATATTGAATAAGTCTCAATTTATTATTTAGAGTATCTTTGAGATAAATTATTTTCTAATATGTTTAAAACCAGATTACTTATTTTTCTTTTTCTACTATTCGGAATCACCGCAAAAGCCTCATTTTTGCTATTGCCAATGGACGATACGACACAGCAAAATCACTTAAAAGCGTACGGAATTACTTACTGGGCAATAGATAAGCAGTATAAAGTAAACTGGCTGCTTAATTATCGAGGAGGTTCATTTCTTATTAGTGATGCGGCAGAAGTTCGAAGAGAGTGTCAAATACGCGGAGTGAGTTTTGAAGTTTTATCAGATGGACAAACGCAAACTATTTTAAATGAAATAGCGAGTCCATCTCAAAATATGGAGAGCGTAGCATTGGAAAAAGCTCCAAAAGTTGCCGTTTATACGCCAAGTGGAAAAATGCCTTGGGATGATGCCGTAACGCTCGTACTAACTTATGCCGAAATTCCTTTTACTAAAATCTATGACACCGAAGTTTTATCTGATCAACTTTTACTCTATGATTGGCTGCACTTGCATCACGAAGATTTTACAGGACAATATGGAAAGTTTTTTGGTGCTTACAGAAATGCACCCTGGTATATTGAACAAAAACGTGCTGCCGAAGAATTGGCAACGAAGTTAGGGTACAATAAAGTATCTGATGAGAAATTGGCTGTTGCCAAAAAAATCCGCGACTTTGTAGTGGGTGGTGGCTTTCTTTTCGCGATGTGTTCGGCTACAGACAGTTTTGATATTGCGCTTTCGGCCGACGGAGTGGATATCTGCGAGCCGATGTTCGATGGAGATCCAAGTGAACCAAATTATCAGTCGAAAATTGATTACCGTCAATCTTTCGCTTTCAAAGATTTTATATTGGAAAGAAGACCGGAGAAATACGAGTTTTCAGACATAGATATGACCGAAAAAAGGAAAATTCCAATGGACAAAGATTATTTTAGTCTGATGGAATTCTCTGCAAAATGGGATCCTGTGCCATCAATGCTGTGCCAGAATCATACGCAGTTGATTAAAGGTTTTATGGGACAAACGACTTCTTTTGATCGTGAACTAATAAAGTCGAATGTTTTGATTTTGGGAGATAATCAGATAAATGGAGAAGCTCGTTATATTCACGGTCAAAAAGGAAAGGGAATGTTCACTTTTTATGGTGGTCACGACCC
>CBDUDY010000334.1:0-1957 GCA_965366055.1 uncultured bacterium | reverse complement strand
GGAAAAATAGTAAGCCCACTAAAACCCTTCGGAATTAAATAACGGCTCTGAAGTATCAACATTCTCTTAAGTTTTATAACTTTGTCTTTATGGACAAGCAAGATAAAGAAAAAAATACTGCGCCCGAGGCAGATTATTATCTAACGCCCGAAGGTTACAAATGTTTTACCGAAGCGCATCACCTTAAGCGCGGCTATTGCTGCAAAAACGGCTGTAGACATTGTCCTTATGGCTTTAATAAAAAGACCGGTTTGAACGATTTAAATAAAATTAATAAATAGAATTTGGGCGTTCCCGCATAAAAAATGCGGGCGGGCTGTTGCAACTCGCTCTTTCTGTTCCACAGAAAGGAGCTCAAACAAATTGCAACATCCCTAACGCTTAGAATTACCACGTACAAAACAACATAACGAAACTTGATAATGACTTTTAAAGAACAGATTCAACAAGGAATTCCATCGGTTTTACCACAACCACAAGCATACGACACCACCGTAAATCACGCGCCAAAGCGAAAAGATATTTTATCTCCGGACGAAAAAAAATTAGCACTTAAAAATGCACTCAGATATTTCGAACCAAAAGACCACGCAGAATTAGCAGTTGAATTCTTGAATGAACTCAACACTTACGGCCGAATCTATATGTACCGACTTCGACCAGATTACAAAATGTACGCAAGACCAATTGAAGAATATCCTGGAAAATCTGAACAAGCAAAAGCAATTATGCTGATGATTCAGAATAATCTGGATTACGCGGTTGCTCAACATCCACACGAATTAATTACTTACGGAGGAAATGGAGCGGTTTTTCAAAACTGGGCTCAGTATCTTTTGACCATGAAATATTTATCAGAAATGACCGATGAGCAAACGCTTACGATGTATTCTGGTCACCCAATGGGATTGTATCCTTCTCACAAAAATGCGCCTAGAGTTGTGGTAACAAACGGAATGATGATTCCAAATTACTCTCAACCGGACGATTGGGAAAAATTTAATGCGCTTGGTGTTACGCAATATGGTCAAATGACCGCTGGAAGTTTTATGTACATCGGTCCTCAAGGAATCGTACATGGAACAACCATTACCGTTCTAAATGCTGGTAGAAAAATCGCCAAAAACGGTGAGGATTTAGCTGGAAAACTATTCCTAACTGCTGGCCTTGGCGGAATGAGCGGCGCTCAACCAAAAGCTGGAAATATTGCGGGATGTATTACGGTTTGTGCCGAAGTAAATCCAAAAGCAGTTGCGACAAGACACGAACAAGGTTGGGTTGACGAAGTTATTGATGACTTAGATGCTCTAGTTGAACGAATCAAAAAAGCAAAAGAAAATAAAGAAGTTGTATCAATCGCTTTCCTTGGAAATATCGTATCTGTTTGGGAAAAGCTTGATGAAGCAAACATATTTATAGATTTAGGAAGTGATCAGACTTCACTTCACAATCCTTGGGCGGGAGGGTATTACCCAATTGACATTAGCTTTGAAGATGCCAAACAAATGATGGCAGAAAATCCTGAGCAATTCAAAATTGAAGTTCAGAAAACATTAAGACGCCACGCAGATGCGGTGAATAAACACACGGCAAAAGGAACTTATTTCTTTGATTACGGAAATGCTTTCCTATTAGAATGTTCTCGTGCAGGCGCTGATGTAATGGCCGAAAATGGAATTGATTTTAAATATCCTAGTTACGTTCAGGATATTTTAGGACCAATGTGTTTCGATTATGGATTTGGACCTTTTAGATGGGTTTGTGCTTCAGGAAAACCTTCAGATCTTGCACTTACAGATAAGATTGCAAGAGAAGTTTTGGAAGAAATGGCTGCAACCGCTCCAGCGGAGATTCAGCAACAAATGGAGGACAATATCAAATGGATTAAAAACGCCGAAGAGAATAAAATGGTGGTTGGATCTCAAGCACGAATTTTATATGCTGACTCTGATGGTCG
>CBDUDY010000333.1:0-1965 GCA_965366055.1 uncultured bacterium | reverse complement strand
AAGAAATCCATCTGTTTTTCGGCTTCAACAAATTTCTTGATCAATGATAAACTGTGCTGCATAACTACAACATCGTCAATGCTACCGTGAATTAATAGCAGTTTTCCGTCAAGATTTTTCACGTAATTCATACTGCTAGATTTTGCAAAACCTTCAGGATTTTCGGCAGGAGTGTCCATATAACGCTCGCCGTACATAGCTTCGTAATATTTCCAATCGGTTACAGGACCGCCAGAAACTCCAACTTTAAAAGTTCCCGGGTGCTGCAGCATTAATGAATTTGTCATAAAACCACCAAAACTCCATCCATGAATCGCGAGGCGATTGGCATCTATATAAGGCAAAGATTTAAGATATTCGACTCCTGTAAGCTGGTCTTCCATCTCAATTTGACCCAAGTTGCGGTGAATTACTTCTTCAAAATGCTTTCCGCGATTTGCAGATCCACGGTTGTCCAAAGTGAAAATAATATATCCTTGCTCAGCCATCCAATACATCCAAAGACTTGCGCCGTCTAGATAGGTATTTGTGTTCATTTGCGCATGAGGACCGCCATAAACGTAGACCAAAACTGGGTATTTTTTTGAAGAATCAAAATTACTCGGCTTAATCATACGCGTGTATAAATCTGTCGTACCGTCGTTTGCTTTAATTTTTTTAATTTCTGAAGTCCCGATAATGTAATCTTTGTATTTATTATCGCTAGTCATTAAAACTGTTTCTTTTCCTTTACTATCAATCATTAAAGATTTTGACGGAGTCGTATTATTTGAATATTCGTCAAAGAAATATTTTCCGTTTTCATTGATTGCAAAGCTGTGAACGCCATCATTTTTGGTCACTAAAGATTGCTTCCCTTTTAGATTTACTTTGTATACCAAACTGTTCATGGCATTACTACCAGTAGCATTAAAGTAAATTTCGTCATTAGCAACACCGATAATTCCAGTCGCAGGAAATTTATTTGAGGTCAGTTTTTTGATCAACTTACCATCGATAGAATAGTAGTAAAGATTGTCAAAACCATCTTTTTCACTTATCCACACAAAGTTGTTGGATTTTTCGCTTGGAAAAAATGCATCATGCTCTGGTTCTACCCATGTAGTAGCTTGCTCGTGAACAAGTGTGCGTACAAAAGCTCCGGTTATTGCGTCGTAAAGATTTAAATGCATATCGTCTTGACCGCGATTTACTTCTGCAATCATCACAAATTTGTCATCGGGAGTCCAAGTAAGATTGGTAAGGTAATCATCAGATTTTCCCATTGGCGCAATGAAAACTGTTTTACCCGTGGCGATATTGTAAATTCCAACACGAGGTTTCTCACTTTTCTGTCCAGTCATTGGGTATTTCAGGTTCATCAATTTCCCTGGAGTTTCATTGATGTCCAAAAGTGGATAATCTGCCACTTCTGATTCATCTTTTTGGTAAAATGCAACCGCTGAAGATTTTGGAGACCAAAAGATTCCTTTGCTGATTCCAAATTCACTACGAGCATAGACGTCTCCAGAAACGATGTCTTTGTTTTCATTGCTGGTTATTGCAATCGTTTTTCCTGCACTTGTAAGGAGGTAAAGATTATTCTTTACTGTATAAGCGATGTGTGATTTTGATTTATCAAAAGCGCTGTTGGCAGCATCAGCTGGCAATGTAACTACTTTCGATCCTTTTTTATTTGAAATGGAATATTCATAAATAGCATCTCCATTATTAATAAGGATTGTGTCTTCATTTTTATATTCAATTCCGAAAAATGAATATAATTCTGTTCCAAGAGCTTTATTCAAATTTGCTAGTGTTACAACTTCTGTTTTTTGAGTACTGTTTGCCGAAGCTGAAACTAGTTTGCGACCAGAATCTTCAAAATAGAAATATTTATCGGTTTTTGGAATCCATTGGAAACCTAAAAGTTTGTCTGCTCTAAACATTCGGCCTTGCTGCATTACAGCATCTTCCAGCGAAATA
>CBDUDY010000332.1:0-1974 GCA_965366055.1 uncultured bacterium | reverse complement strand
TGGCCGTAGAAGTGGCGAGGGAATCGCCCAAAATATAAAAAGAACGACCTCTACAATAAAATTATAGAGGTCGCTCAAACATTAAAAAATAAACTACTAACGTCGACTGCGCTGCGAACCTGGATTTCTAGGTCCGTCTTGTTTCTTATCTAATATCTTGTTGCGCATTTTCCCTTCGGTTTGATACATTCTTAAAACCTGTTGGGGAGAAATCACTTTCATGAATCTGTCCGCATAATTTTTTCTATTATCGAGAAGCTGCTGACCGACATCGAAACTGTGATTGAGTTGTGTTGATGCTTCCTGATCACTCATGTTTTCGTAATCTTCATTTGGGGTAAACTTCGATTTTATTTCGACCTGCTTCTCTTGATATTCAGAATATAAATTCTTGAATTCTGGTTGATTATTTTCTGGAACCGCAAGCTCCTCAATAATCATTTTCTCGCGAAATTCTTTCAGAAGTGACATTCTATCTTCTGGCTTCATCTTCTGAATAACCTCTTTTCTTTGCTCTGGCTTCATGCTTTTCCAATCATAGCCAAACTGTTGCGCAAAACTGAACTGAACTGCCAAAAGCAAGGTTAATGCTAGTGTTATCTTTTTCATGGTGTTTTATTAATTATACAAATCCAGATAAATGTCTTGTTCTGTATTTCTTCCCAAGTTTGCTAACTCTGCTGAGGTAAAACTTGAAAGAATTTGGTCAACCTGAACCTCAGGATTGATTTTGACTGCTTTTTCTTTTTGAACTGCAAAACTGGCTTTTCCTGGAGCAGAATTCATTTTAGGTTGTGATTTTCTGTTTTGATAAATCTGGGAAGCTGAAGTTAAATCTTCTTGTGCGATCTTCAAATCAGTTGCTTCTTTTTTTTCTGGCTGGACTTCTGCGAATGCAGACATGGCTGGAGTTTCTTGATGAACTTGTTGAGCAATTGCTTCTGTTTCAACCGCTGACTCTGAATTAAAAAATGCAGTTACGCCAATTAAAAGCGCGATTGCCGCTGCTGCACTGTAGGCCCAATTCAATTTTATAATTTTCCCGCGCGGTACTGGCGTAATTTCTTGCAGCACTTTACTTTGCATATCGTCAAAAAAACCAGCTGGTGTTTTGAAAATATTTTCCCGTTTTAATTTATCAATATCAAACTCTTTCATTTCTAAATGCTCTTATTCTGTGTAATTCTTTTTTAAATAATCCTCTACTTTTTGCTTGGCGTAATGGTAATTGGTTTTCAATGTTCCCACCGACATATCTAAAATCTGAGAGATATCTTCGTAAGGTAAATCTTCATAATACCTCATGTTAAATACTAATTTCTGTTTCTCGGGCAAGGTGTTGATCGCATTTTGCAATAAAACCTGAATTTCATCAGCGCTCGGTTGCACATTGTCTGCGACTAAATTTTGCAGATGGTTAGTCACCTCTTCGTCCGATTTCTGCATTTTCTTCATCTTGTTCAATTGCTGCAAAGATTCGTTGGTTGCAATCCGATAAAGCCAAGTATATAACTGACTTTCCCTTTTGAACTGATGAAAATTCTGATAAGCTTTGATGAAAGTATCCTGCAAAATGTCTTGTGCTAAATCGTGATCAACCACAAACCTTCTGATATGCCAATATAACCTACTCTGATACGCATCCATCATCAAGCGAACTCCTTTTTCACGGGATTTTTCGCTAGACATCAACTCGATAATTTCGGCTTCCTGGATCTTCATGTAGATGCTTTCATTGTTTGGATGGCAAATATATTTAAAAGTTAAACAACACTTCAACTTTTAGTCCAAACCAAAATAGGTATCTTTGTTCATATCCCTTTATATGAAGATTGTTATCATCGGTTCTGGAAACGTAAGTTACCATTTAGCAAAGGCATTTCAACAAAATAATATCCCGGTTTCCCAAATTTTTGGCAGAAACGAAAGCGATTTAAAATTCATTTCCGACCAACTGCAAATCCCTTTTTCTAC
>CBDUDY010000331.1:0-2002 GCA_965366055.1 uncultured bacterium | reverse complement strand
TTTGCTTTGTCAAACGAGGATCCAGACAAAATGTTGGTTTTTTACATCCGTAGATTTTTAATTCAACCGATCTTCATTCTCTTATTTATACCTGGATTTCTTTTTCAAGAATATGTAAGCAGAAAACCTGAAGATTCTTCGGTAGATTAATTGCTGTTTTTCAGTATATTTGCGAAAGAATAAAAACTCAATTCGAAATCATTTAAATGAAAACGCTCAAACCTACATCGGTCTTCTTAGCGCTACTGTTATTAGTTTATAGCAGCGGATTTTCATTTAATATACATTTTTGCAAAGATCAGATTGCCGCAATCAATAGTGTTTTTTCTGACGAAGTAGTTTGCGAAATGCCGGAAGTAATTGCCGAAAAAGAATGTTGTGTTTCCAAAGAATCTTGCTGTCATAATGTTTCGCTTTCGCTAAAAGATGCTTCGACAGATACAATCGTCAAGGTTTTTGCATATTCAATCTTTACGCCGTTTCTAGCTGCAAGTTTTAGTTTTCTTCCGAAGCTTGAATCGCAGATACAAGTTACAAGACCACAAATTCAAGTAGAAAAATGCAGTAATGCACCACCTTTCTACATTCTCTACAGCCAAAATATTCTCTACGCCTGATATTTCTAGTTTTTCATCACAATCTCGTTGCCTTTTTGCGAGATTATTACTGTTGATTACTAACTGGAAATTCCATTAAAAAAAATGTATACAAAACATATTGTAGTAACAGCGCTATTGCTGTTTGCTACCAGTATTTTTGCTCAAGTAAAAAAAGATACTTTGGGCGAAGTAATAGTTCGAGGATCAGCAAAAAGCATCCGAAAATCCTATAGTGTGACTGGAAACTCAGCAACACTAACCTCTACAGAATTGCTGAAAGCGGCTTGTTGCAATCTTGCCGAAAGCTTTGAAACAAATCCCGCGATCGATGTCAATTACGCCGATGCAATCACTGGAACAAAGCAGATTAAGATGCTAGGTCTTACAAGTCCGTATTTGTTAATTTCAGAAGAAAACGTTCCATCTGTTCGCGGTGCTTCTCAAGCCTACGGACTTTCTTTTACTCCTGGAACTTGGGTCGAAAGTATCCAAATCACCAAAGGTGCGGGAAGTGTGGTAAATGGTTTTGAAAGTATTTCAGGACAGATTAATACCGAACTTCTAAAACCGATGACCGATATCCCATTTTACTTAAATGTCTACGGATCATCCGATGCTCGATTTGAAGTCAATACACATCTCACTCACAGATTATCTGAGAAATGGGCAACCTCGCTTTTGCTTCACGGAAACACAAGAGTGTCCAAAAATGACATGAACGATGATGGATTTCTTGATAATCCACTTTCAAAACAAATCAATTTTCTCAATCGTTGGCAGTACGCTGATGCCGAAAAAGGTTGGGTCAGCTTTATCAATCTACGATATATGGATGACGAAAAGCAGATGGGCGAACTAGATTTCGATAAAAATCGTGACCGTGGAACCACAAATTTTTGGGGAGCAGAAATCAATACTGAAAGATTGGATGTTTCGGCAAAACTGGGTTACGTTTTCCCGGATATGCCATACCAAAGCATAGGATTTCAAACGGCTTACAATACGCACAACCAAGAATCGTATTTTGGATTAAGAACCTACGATATCAAGCAAAACAGCTTTTATTCAAATTTAATTCTGAATTCAATTATCAATAATACCAAGAATAAGTTTGCAACGGGAATCAATTTCACTTACGATGAATATTCAGAGTACTTATCGAATGTTGATTTTAGTAGAATTGACAATTCTGTCGGTGCTTTTTTCGAATATACTTATGATAATTCTGATGACTTTAGTCTGGTGGCGGGTCTTCGAGCTGATGGACACAATAGATTAGGATTTTTCTTGACGCCGCGCTTGCACGTACGATACAATCCTTGGGATAAGGCAGTTTTACGAGTATCGGCAGGAAGAGGGAAGAGAGCTGCAAATATCTTTGCCGAAAACCAACAGCTTCTGGC
>CBDUDY010000330.1:0-2045 GCA_965366055.1 uncultured bacterium | reverse complement strand
CTTGTGCTAAAGTTTTGTCCATTATTAGTTTGATTTTTTATAATTTAAAAAAGCGGAATAGAATGCTTTCGCAAAATTTCCGCTTATAATATTCAACAGGTCTGCGTTGAGAGTTTTGAAAATTTGTTTTACTTGACTTTGTAGCCCAGCAAATCATCAATGGTTTTTGCAGTCACCGAATGGTAATTAGGTCTTGCTTTTTCGTAGACTTTCAAAGCTTGCTCCATTTTATTATTTCTTTTAAAAGCTTTAAATAAAGTTTCCACATACCATCTTCGGCCCACGTGAGTAAGGAATTCTTCGGTGGCAGCATCAACATTATTTCCGTGGTAATCGTGGTTTAATGCTTGTTCGTACCAAACCATTTGAATATAGGAATTGGTAGAATTGCTCAGGTTTAAGCTATCGTCCAAAATTTGCATTTGATCTGCAGTCATAGTTTTTGGGAAATTTCGAATAAAGTGCACCCACTCTTGTGGCGTCCAATCTTTAGTTACGGATTTATCAAATTTGCCAGTTGTAGTGAAATCTATAAAGATTTTCTCAACATCTTTAAATTTATCCGAAGTGATGATTGCCTGATTTGCGGGAATTCCAGCTTTGTAAATCCACTCATCTGTATTGAACGTGATGTTGTTTTTTTCTAACAGATTCTGATTAAGATACTCCACAAAACGCTCTGTAGTCATTGTAGAAAATGCGTGCTCCTTAAAATATGTTTTGATAAAGGAATCAAACTTTTCACGACCTACTTTCTCTTCCAAAGTTCTTAAGAATAAGTAACCTTTGTCATAAGCGATGCTATTCATACTATCGTCAGGATTTTGACCTTTAAGATCTAGCTTTAGTTTGGTAGCTTCGGGCGTATCTTTTAAATTATCTAATTCGTCATCCAAATCTTGTCTGCTGATAAGAGCCAACATATCGCCGCGTTCTTTTCCGTAAAGCGCTTCCATAATTCTCATTTCGAAATAAACCGTAAATCCTTCGTTCAGCCAGAAGTCATTCCACGTGGCATTTGTCACCAAATTTCCAGACCAAGAGTGCGCCAATTCGTGCGCCACTAGCGAGGTCAAACTTTTATCACCAGCAATTACGGTTGGTGTTGCAAAGGTCAATCGAGGATTCTCCATTCCACCAAATGGGAAACTTGGAGGTAAAACCAACACATCAAACTGTTCCCACGCATACGGGCCGTAAAGTTTTTCGGCAGCGGAAACCATTTTCTCCGTATCCGAAAACTCATTGTAGACTTTTTCCAACATTGATTTTTCTGCGTAAACGCCAGTACGATTACTGATTGCTTTATATTCAATATCACCAACTGCCAAAGCGATTAAATAAGCAGGAATCGATTGATTCATTTTAAAATGATACAATCCGTCTGCAGTTTTCTCTTTTGGATTTTCGGCACTCATTACCGCCATCAAATGTTTTGGAACTTGAACATTGGCTTCGTAAGTGATTTTGATTTGCGGACTGTCCTGAATCGGAATCCAAGATCTAGTCAAAATTGCTTCACCTTGAGTAAACAAGAAAGGATATTTTTTATCCGCAGTTTGCTGTGGTTTTAGCCATTGTACCGCTTCGGTATCTTTGGTAGTTTTGTAGGTAATTGCAATCTGTTTCGTATTCTTTTCAATTTTGATATTCAGCGCTTGACCTAATTGCTTATCAAATTTTGATAGTGAAAATTCGGTGGCTTTTCCATCTGCCGTAACCGACTCAATATCCAGGTATTTCGAATCTAGAATGATTTCGTCACTATTGTTATTTTGGATATCATAAGTCGCGGTTCCGCTGATAATTTGTGTATCGAAATCTACTTTAATATCTAGTTTTAGATGTTTTATAAAAGCCTTATTTGGTTGAGCGAAAGAGTGTGGTTCTTCGACGAAACTGTTTTGTGAAATTGATTCTTTTTTATCTTGATTGCAGCTACTCATAATTAATATAGTTAATAAGAGAAGAATTTTTGAAGTGTTCATATTTTAAATAAAAATTAAGTCAACGAAGATACAATTATAACGAGGAAAGATAAAGTG
>CBDUDY010000329.1:0-2046 GCA_965366055.1 uncultured bacterium | reverse complement strand
CTTCCGGTGTTTGTAATTTTTCCGATTCTTTTATTTATCTTTAGTAAAAAGTATGGCTGGACGTCGTGGTCTGAAAAACTTTTTGGTAAAATAAATCTGCAAGAATAATGATCACAACTACAAAAGCTGAAGTTACCTATAATCAAGTACATCGGGCGTTTAAACTAAATGGTTTTACGCTAAGTAAGGAAGATTTAATCAGAGAAGCCTGCATTTTTATCAAAGAAGGAGACGACTTTGAGAAAGCTGTGGGTGATTTTATTTACGAGTGGTTTGATGCTAAAGACTATATTGAATTGCTAACTTCTGGAACCACAGGACCGCCAAAAATTATCCGACTAGACAAACAAGCTATGGTCAATTCAGCACTTGCTACAGGTGATTTCTTTGATTTACGTCCAGGAAATAAAGTTCTGCATTGCCTGCCAGTTCGATTTATTGCCGGAAAAATGCAATTGGTAAGAGGATTTATTTTGGGACTTGACATGGATTTTGTCGCGCCAACTTCTCATCCTTTGCAAAATAACGATACAGTATATGATTTTGCCGCAATGGTACCTTTGCAAGTAATGGGCAGCATCGACAAACTTTGCAACATAAAGAAGATTATAATTGGTGGTCAAAAAATCAGCAAGCCTCTCGAAGATATTTTATTGAAACTTCCTATTGAAGCTTATGAAACTTACGGCATGACCGAAACTATTACTCATATCGCTGCAAAGAAAGTAGGAGAGAAGAGTTTTAAAGTCTTGCCAAACGTGAAAGTCAGTAAAAATGAAAATAATTGTCTTTGTATAACGGCAAATAGAATTTCGAATCAAACACTTTGCACAAACGATGTTGTTGAAATTATTAGCGAAAACGAATTTATATTCCTAGGTCGATTGGATAATATTGTAAATAGCGGCGGAATAAAGCTTATTCCCGAAACTATCGAAGCAAAACTCGCCGATCAAATTAAAGCTAGATTTTTCGTTATCGGAATCGAAGATGAATTATTGGGCGAAAAGTTAGCACTTATAATTGAAGGAGATCGCTATGATATCGATGCAAATGACTTTGAAAATCTAGATAAATATCAAAAACCGAAGGAGATCTTTTTCTATCCTCAATTTTTGGAGACTGGTTCCGGAAAAATTAGAAGGAGAGAGACGTTGGCAAAGGTCGTGGAGCAACAGTAATTACTTCAACAATATCAAAAAGTCATTTGTATTCACCGAAACATCTTCGATTTGAAACTTTCCAACTTTCAGAGTTTTCTCGTTGGTAGTCGGATAAATTCTAATTTTCTTCTTTTTAACCGTTATGTCAATTGGAAGATTAAAGTCATCTTCCACATTTTCCCAATTGTAAACTAGTTTGTTTCTTTCCTCTTTCAAAGACAGATATGGAATTTTTGTTGATCGTAAATAGTGATCAAAAACAGGAGTGAGGTTCATCCCAATTTCTTTATTAAAGAAGTCGATCACATCTTTGGTTTCAATGATTTTATGTCGGTATGTTTCAGAATATTTCTTGAGCATTGCCCACCATTTCACATCGTTGTGTACAACGTGTCTCAAAGTATTAAGCATCAATGCACCTTTATAATACATATCGCCGGAACCTTTACTATTTACGCCAAAAGTCGAGATAATTGGTTTGTCATTTACGATATTACTCTTCATTCCGTTGATGTATTCCTGACCTTTTTCGTAGCCATACTTACATTCCACAAATACCGATTCGCTATAAGTTGTAAAAGACTCGTGAATCCACATATCCGCAATATCCTTGCTAGTTATGCTATTTCCAAACCACTCGTGGCCACTTTCGTGAATAATAATAAAGTCGAACAAAAGTCCAATTCCAGTCTGCGAAATATCGCCACCCAAATAACCTTTTTCGAACTTATTTCCGTACGCCACAGCGCTTTGATGCTCCATTCCCAAATAGCTACTTTCTACTAATTTATAACCATCTTCAGGAAAAGGATATTTTCCAAACTTAGCTTGAAAGCATTCCATCATCGGAATTACATCTTCTTTAAAATGTTGTTTTGCAATA
>CBDUDY010000328.1:0-2073 GCA_965366055.1 uncultured bacterium | reverse complement strand
TTTCTCCATCTGCTTTATTAATCGCAATAGCATCAGCCATTTCCATAATTCCACGTTTGATGCCTTGAAGTTCGTCGCCGGCGCCAGTAATTTTTAAAAGTAGAAAAAAGTCCACCATACTGTGCACAGCAGTTTCGCTCTGTCCTACACCAACAGTTTCGATGATGATAATATCAAAACCAAAAGCTTCGCAAAGAGTAATACTCTCACGAGTTTTTCTAGCCACACCACCAAGAGTACTGCCCGAAGCCGAAGGTCGGATATAGGCATTTTTGTCTTTTACCAATTCTTCCATTCGAGTTTTATCGCCCAGAATACTTCCGTGCGAAATACTACTACTTGGATCTACGGCGAGAACCGCAACTTTATGTCCCAAAGCAGTCAGAAAAGTTCCGAAAGATTCGATAAAACTACTTTTTCCAACTCCAGGAACTCCGGTAATTCCAATTCGGATTGATTTTCCAGAATGTGGTAAACAAGCAGAAATAATTGCTGCCGCTTTTTCTAGATGTTTCGGATTGCTGCTTTCCACCATCGTTATTCCACGACTCAACATCGAAATATTCCCATCGAGAATTCCATTACTAATTGTTTCAGCAGAAATATCTTTGCGTCGACTTTGAATAATTTGTTGCGCAACAACCGCGCTGCTTATTTCAGGTTTTGATATTCCGTCTTTTTCGGAGAGGGCAGAAGGCTTATTTTTCTTGTAAGGATTGGGTGTCACGTTTATTTTATTTGGTGTAGTAAAAGTAAGGAAACAATTTCAGCAGAAAAAACCTTGAATTGAGATCATTTTTGGCATTACTTTAAGAGTGCTAACGCTGAGAAGATTAAAGACGAGGCGTAAATTTGCAAACTCTTTTATATTGAGCGCAATTAAATATGACTTTAAAACAAAAATATTCATTACTTTTTATTCTCGGAGGACTTTCAGCTTTAGCACCTTTTAGCATCGATATGTATCTTCCAGCATTTCCATCAATCGCAAAAGGACTTGGAACAAATATTTCTCAAGTCGCATTTTCACTAACAAGTTATTTTCTCGGAATCAGTTTTGGACAACTTTTCTACGGTCCAATCACAGATAAATATGGCCGAAAGAAACCATTGTTATTTGGACTTGCAGTATTTTTTCTTGCTGCAGTTGGATGTGCACTTTCACCAACAATCGATTGGCTGATTTATATGAGAGTAATAATGGCTCTCGGAGGATGTGTCGGAATGGTTGTGAGTAGAGCAGTAGTAAGAGATGTTTTTCCTGTAAGTGAAACCGCAAAAATATTTTCAACCTTAATGCTAATTACTGGAGTTGCGCCAATTATTGCGCCAACGGTAGGAAGTTGGATTTTGACCGTTTCTACTTGGAGAACAATTTTTTATGTGCTTGGAGGATTTAGTTTGGTTTTGATTATTTCGGTATATCTCTATTTACCAGAAAGTGCTTCAATTAATAAAAGCCTGAAGTTAAACCCAAAAGGCATTTTTAAGGATTATAAAAACGTTTTTACCGAACGTAGTTTTCTATATTTTGCATTAGCATCAAGTATCGGGATGGGTGGAATGTTTGCGTATATCAGCGGCGCTTCGTTTGTATTTATGAATTACTTTGAATTGTCGGAATCAACTTTTGGATATGTTTTTAGTGCAAATGCAATTGGATTTATCGCCGGAAGTCAGCTTAATCGATTGTTGCTTAATAAATATACTTCACTTCAAATTATAACATTTGCTTCAATAATATTGGTTAGCGTTTCCTTAGCAATGCTCATAACGTATTCTTTAGGAATTGTTACACTTCCTGTTTTAGTAGGATTGTTGATTACATTTTTGTTCTCTCTGGGATTATTAGTTCCAAATTCTACAGCAATGGCGCTTGCACCTTTTAAGAAATCTGCGGGTAGCGCTTCGGCATTAATTGGATTTATTCAAATGCTTGTTGGAGCTTCAATTTCTGCAGCAGTTAGTGCTTTGCATAATGACACAATTTTACCAATGTTTTTGGGAATGGCATTCTCAGGATGTGGTGCTTTTATAGTAATTTTGATGCTGAATTCACAAGTCAAAAAAGGT
>CBDUDY010000327.1:0-2087 GCA_965366055.1 uncultured bacterium | reverse complement strand
GCTTTTTGATCATTTTTTACGTGCGACAGAAATTCTTCTAATGTTCCTTTAAATCCTAGTGTTTTCTGTACTTCAGACATTTCATTTCGAATTCTCTCCACTTCCTGTTTGCCTAAATGCAATATTTCTTCGGCGTCAAGACCTGTGGTTGTCCAACTTGCAACCTGGTAATTGTAGATTTTTTGTCCGTTTGGCAATGCGTTGTAGCCATCGGTGGTTCTGGCTTTCGCCAAATATTCGCTGGACAAAAATTCACCCATTTTCTTGTAGGCTGGAATAATGTTTTCAGCAACAGCTTTTTTGTATTTTGCAGTCAGATCAGCTTTTGTCGCAGCATCGAAATCCGAAGGAAAATTTCTTGTAGGTCCAGAGAAAATATTTTTAGAAAAATCTGCTGATATCATTTCCGAAGCACTCATTTGAGAGATCATCTTGGCTACTAAAACTTTGGGTAATACAACATTCTTGTCCATTCCTTCCCTGAAATTTACAATTGCTGCATCCATCCAAATTGGAAATTGACTCATTCGCTCAAGCCAATTCTCGTAATCTTTTACGGTTTTAAATGGTTGACTTCCTTCTCCACTTCCTAACAAAGGAAATTCTAAAGGCAATCCGCCAAATTGTGTAAAAGGAATAAGTTGTGGATTATAATCAAATTGAGCTTTGTCATTTTCCAATTTATATTTAAGTACATCGTAAATTACCTTTTTATCATTCGAAAGTGATTCATAATCTACTGCTTTCAACTGCTCTTGAAATCGACTTAAAAAAGCTATTTCTTTGCCAATAAACTCTTTGGAAATAGAAATTGGCAGTTGATTGTTAAATCTCACATCGCCTTGAGATGTTGCCTCTAAAGGATAAAATGAAAGATATTCTTCATAATAATTTGCGGCAATACTGTCGATATTAGCTTTTTGAGTTGTTTCGACTGTAGTTGTTGATTCTTTATAATTACAGGAAATTAATAATCCCGAAGTGCAAAAACCTAAAGTGGCTACTGAAATGATGTTCTTAAAAGTCATAGAGTAATAGTTGACTTACAAACATAAGTATTATTCAGATAAGGCGCTTTTAGGTTTGCAAAAATATATTCTTGAGAAATCAAGAAAGGCGCAATTATATTTGATGCTTTAGTGATTTTGGAATATTTGTTGTGAATTTTAAGAAAATGATGAAATTTGGAATAATGCCCTAGCCCTGATGGGAACGGCATCCTTTTTCTTTTTTTCCTTAAGAAAAAAGAAAAAGATATAGTGGACAGCAGGATAAAGCTCCAAAAAATTCTAAAATGAAAGCGTCTTTTCAATCTCTTTCCGCAAAATTCTCTTGATATCTGAATTGTCTTTTTGCTTAATTAAAAATGGCTCAAGATCAGAATTCGACATTATTTGCTCAGATTTATCGATGAAACCATAGCCGAGATAAGTGCCTTTTTCTATCAAAATAAAGGCATCTTCGTGCTCATATCGCCCTTTCTTTTTGATTACGACATCCTGCGAACTGTTACTGATGTGGTCGATTGCCTCAAAAACACGTTGATTGTACGTTTCAATTGCTTCAGAATTTTGACAAATTCCTTGACAAAAGTGGGTAAACTGCTCGCCACCATTACAAACTTCGGCAAGATGACAGTATTTGGGACACAGCTGAAATTGACTGCATAAGTTCTGAATATAAGCGCGACATTCGGTAATGCTGTACAAAATCACTAGAGATTCTGGAACTGCTTTGGTCTCATTATAGGCTAAATGTGCAATGCCTTTTCTATCTGTGTACGTGAAAACGGAAAACGTTTTGGGAACTCTTTTGGCCGCTTGATTAAACAATGGGAAATGATGTTTTATCGCGCAATCCTCCATTAACAAAGCGATTGTCTCACTTCCGGACAACTCAAAATCTACATGTGCAGTCTCGCGACAAAGGCTTAATTCTTTTTCGGTTTTCGAATAAAAATGTCCCAAAACACGTTTCTGAATATCGATTGCTTTGCCAACGTAAATGATCTTATTCTTCTTATTTCGGAAATAATAAATCCCCGGTTTCTTTGGTAAATTTTCAAAAACTTCCTGACTAAGATTCGA
>CBDUDY010000326.1:0-2092 GCA_965366055.1 uncultured bacterium | reverse complement strand
TGCCCTAGCCCCGATTGCAGAGGAAATCCTTTTTGGGCTTTTTCTGCCCAAAAAGATTGGAACGGAAAGCGGGAAAAAGCTCCAAAAAAAAATCTTGATCAATAGCAGAAGAGAAAAATTGAAACTTTGATATAATTTTTATCTTTGATAGGCAGTAATCCCGATAATTTTATGAAAGCACAGATTCGAAATTTTAGAGTAGACTTGGCGAAACCGCTGGATATTTCCATTCCGATTACGGCTGATGGCGAAAATCCGATTGCGTGGTATATTGAGCAGCCGAAAATTGAGCCTCAGGTTTTTGGGGAATGGGTGGGGAAAGTTTCGGAAGGAAGCAGTACGAATTTTAATAATATTTTCTTTAATCCGCACGGACACGGGACGCACACCGAGTGTGTTGGACATATTACGCGTGAATTTTATAGTGTCAATAAATGTCTAACACAGTTCTTTTTCCTCGCTGAGCTACTAACAATTGAACCAGCCGAACGCGATGGAGATTTGATAATCAGTAAAAAACAACTGATGTTGGCGCTTGAAAAGTCGAATTCTCAAGATCATTTTGAAGATACCGAAGCACTAATTATTAGAACACTTCCTAATTCAAAAATAAAGAAGCACGCTAATTATTCCAATACAAATCCGCCTTACCTAACTGAAGATGCTGCGAATTTTTGTAAAAAAAGTGGCATAAAACATTTATTGGTCGACCTTCCGAGTGTGGATAAGGAGAAAGATGATGGGAAATTATTGGCTCATAAAGCGTTTTGGAATGTGACTGATGTTGAAAACTTGAACGCTGATGCGCGAATGGATGCGACAATTACCGAAATGATTTATGTGAAAGATTCCATTGAAGACGGTACTTATTTACTGAATCTGCAGATTGCGTCGTTTGAAAATGATGCGAGTCCGAGTAAACCGATTTTGTATGCAATTGAAGATTTGTATCAATCTTAATTTATGAATATCGAAAATTTATATGAATTTTGCGCATCGTTAAAAGGAACAACCGAAGAGTTTCCTTTTGATCAAGAAACCTTGGCTTTTAAAGTTGGTGGAAAAATATTTTGCTTGACCGGTCTTGATAGTTGGGAAAGTGGAAATCCTACCATAAATTTGAAATGCAATCCTGAAAAGGCCATTGCACTTCGTCAGGAATATGACGCGGTTGCGCCTGGATATCATATGAGTAAAATGCATTGGAATACGGTTGCAATCAATCAAGATGCGCCGGATAAGTTGATTTTGGAATGGTTGCAGGATTCTTATAATTTGGTTTTTGCGAGCTTGTCTAAGAAGATTCAAAAGGAAATTGACGAAATAAAAAATTAGAAAAAATAAAAGCTACGAGCGATGATAGATAATTTAAAGAAGATATTAAACGAAGATCAAGATCCAAAAGCGATTGAGAAAATTAGTGCAAAGCTGGAAAGTTTGCTAATGAAATCTGAGGAAATAGGATATATAGCGGTTCAGAAAAAACCAGCAGTAACGATTCTTCCGGATAGTATTGTGGTGACGAATAAGAGAATTATTTTGTGTAGACCTAAGAATTTAGGTTTGTCAATGGAATTTCTGGATTACGATTGGGAAGATATAAATGCGTCGTTTGTAAAAGAAGGAATTTTAGGTGCTGAATTCACATTCACCACTAAATCTGATATTACGCACACCATGGAATATCTGCCTAAAAATCAGGTTCGCAAATTATACACTTACGCAAAAGAGCGACTTGAAGAATTGAAAGCTCCAAAACCTAATTTGGTCGTGGACGCGCCCATTGAAGAAGAAATAAGCGTATTTGAACTTCCGATTGAGCAGGATGAATTAGAAGCTGAAGTTGAAGAAATCGAGGAAGTAGAAGCAGAGGAAGTAACGAACTTTGCCGAAATTATTCCGTCAACATCTTACGAAATCTACGAAGAGCCAAAACTAGAAACTGAAACTGCTGGCGAGAAACGTTTGACAGATTTATCTCAAGACGAGCTTTTTGATAAGCTTCAGAATTACAAAAGGCTTTTGGATAATGGATTGATTATGCAAGGAGAATATGATCGATACAAGAAAGAGATTTTGGCGTTGATGTAGA
>CBDUDY010000325.1:0-2097 GCA_965366055.1 uncultured bacterium | reverse complement strand
CTAGAGAAGCAAACCAAATTGATTCACCATCTCAACAAGGAGAAGAAAAATTCTATTTGCACTATAATTTCCCACCATTTTCTACAGGAGAAGCTCGTCCTTTGAGAGGAACTTCAAGAAGAGAAGTTGGTCACGGAAACTTGGCGCAAAGAGCGTTGAAAAATATGATTCCTGCTGATTGTCCTTATACAATTCGTGTTGTTTCTGAAGTATTAGAATCTAACGGTTCATCTTCAATGGCAACAGTTTGTGCTGGAACATTATCATTAATGGATGCTGGTATTCAATTGATTCGTCCAGTTTCTGGAATTGCGATGGGATTGATTTCTGACGGAGATCGTTTTGCTGTTTTATCTGATATTTTAGGTGATGAAGATCATTTAGGAGATATGGATTTCAAAGTAACTGGAACTTCTGAAGGAATTACAGCTTGTCAAATGGATATCAAAATTGACGGATTGAAATACGAAATCATGGAGCAAGCATTAGCTCAAGCTCGTGATGGACGTTTGCATATTTTGGAGAAATTAGTGGCAACACTAGCTCAACCAAATGCAGATGTAAAAGCTCACTCTCCAAAAATCATTACAAGAAGAATTCCAAATGCATTCATTGGAGCTTTGATTGGACCTGGAGGAAAAGTGATTCAAGAATTGCAAAAAGCAACAGGAACTACAATTGTTATCAACGAAGATCCAGTTACTGAAGAAGGAGTTATTGAAATTTTAGGAACTGATCCTGCTGGAATTGAAGCAGTATTAGCAAAAATTAAATCAATTACTTTCAAACCACAAATGGGTGAAGCTTATGACGTAAAAGTTATAAAAATGCTTGATTTTGGTGCAGTAGTTGAATATCTTGCGGCTCCAGGAAACGAAGTTTTACTTCACGTATCTGAGCTAGCTTGGGAACGTACTGAAAACGTAACTGATGTTGTAAATATGGGAGATTTGTTCCAAGTGAAATACTTAGGACTTGACCCAAAAACTAGAAAGGAAAAAGTATCTAAGAAAGCTTTGATGCAAAGACCTGCTAGAGACGAAAATGCTCCAAGAGAAGAAAGAGCGCCGCGTCCAGAAAGACGTGACGACCGAAAATAAGGTTAATACTGTAATAGGTTTAATTCAACTAAAACCCCATTTCATTTATTTGAGATGGGGTTTTTAAATTTAAGTTGTTTTTGAAAATAACGCGCAATTTTCTACTATTACTAGACACTTTTAAAAATTTTTAAATATTAGCGCAGCCATTCCAATTATAGAACACACAACCTAAAATAAATTCTATTATGAAAAATCTACCTCAACTAATTCTTACAATTTCGGCCCCTATAATTTCTTCTTGTTCAGCCGATGACATTGCTCCCTACAATAATGGTAGCAATAATCTCAAAGTTCTCAAGAAAACCATCAAGTACGCTCCATCAATTAAACGTTTTGAATCGAAACGGAAGTGCATTACAATATGAATGGCGAAATAGTTGCAGATTCTACCTTTGACGCAACCTCCAATTTATTAAGCTGTATAATTAGGAGCTCCGTGGGAATGACAAAATACAGAAAGACTTACAATGCGCAGAACATCTTAACTTTTACTGATGTTTATGTTTATGATAACTTAGATCGCCTTATAGAAACTTCTGGAAGTCGGACTGCAACTTTCGTTTATAATTCTGATAATACGATATCTCAATTTAATCCAAATTTTAGCGAAGTTTTTAATACATATACTGTCAATACTAATGGCATCATTAATAGTGTGAACGAGCATTATAATAATTTTACAAGGCATTTAGAATATGAAGGTTTGGTTCCTGTTAAATATTTATTTGATTTCGGTGGCGTCTATACTATCGAATATTATCCTAATACTATGCCGTCAAATTTAGTGAAGACACCTACAGAATTAAACAATCTTGCATTGGCTACTACGGCAATTGAGTCTATAGCACAAAGGGGAAATTACTATTTAAAAGATTTCGGAGGCTTTTGGAAAAATGAAATTGAATTTGACTCCTTAAACTATATGACTTACAGTAAATCTATTAACGTAGATTATAATCAGGAAGAACAATCGTCGTCAGAGAAATATTTTTAC
>CBDUDY010000324.1:0-2106 GCA_965366055.1 uncultured bacterium | reverse complement strand
GTGCTAAAAAACGAGTCTCAAGCTCAAGAGTACTTTGCAAACGTTGACAATCGCTTTTGCTTAGGACTAGGAAATCCGCATTTACGTCATAAACTTGCGGCAAAATTCACAAATTTAGGTGGGATTTTGACCACTACAGTTAGTAAGCAGGCTACAGTTGCCAATTTGGATGTACGGATTGGTGTTGGCAGTAATATTATGCCTACAGCATTGATTTCGCCGTCAGTAGATATTGGCGAAGGCACTCTCATTTACTTTCATACAAGTATCACCCACGATTGTAAATTGGGTAAATATACAGAAATTTCTCCCTCTGCGACTGTGTTAGGGCGTGTGACTATTGGTGATTTTACTCAAATAGGAGCAGGTGCCATAATTCTTTCTGATCTTAAAATTGGCAATAACGTCATCGTTGGTGCAGGTGCTGTGGTAACCAAAGATGTACCCGACAATGCTGTCGTGACCGGAGTTCCCGCAAAAGTGATTCGGTATCAGTAGATTAATTAGGTTTTTTTGGGCGTTCCATGCGGGCGGGCTTTCCGCTCCCAATCTTTTTGGGCAGAAAAAGCCCAAAAAGGATTTCCGCTTCAATCCCTAACGCAAAACGTCATTTTAGAACTAATATCTACGATTCAGATTTTAGATTCTAACAACAAATCAAAAGCTAAAAATTAAAAGTTACTGTCAAGTTCCAACTAATAATTCACTTTTACATAAACTATTAGCTAAATTAAAAACCCCAATTCTCTACTTAGGTTTAAAATTGAAACAGAGTCTGCTAGCAACCTAGGTTTAAGGCCATTATTTTTAAACAATAAAACCACCAAATTGTAGCTATGCCTTCATCATTTTCAGGAAGTAAATTGCGATTTAATTCTTTACGAAATTAGTAGTGGCAAAAAAGGAATTAGTCGTAGATATTAAATAATTTTTTAGAACCATCCAGCTAATATTCTTATTACGTTTTTCTTAACTTTTAAAAAGTAATTATCATAAGGTTGAGTTTCTGGTAGGAAGTGTTTTCTATAAATAAGAATTTGGTAGTATCTACCTACCATTAACCGAAAAGTCATTTATAATGTATAGCGCTATGTTAACAATGTGGGAAGTATAGCGTTACAATCTAATTGCATAAATCTTATGCTTACTGATCGATTTTCCCAGATTGAATTTTCGAATAATAATACATCTGTAAATGCTTTCTACCAGCAATCCACAGCAAATAATCATTAGGTGTATGCGAAAAGAAGCAAGCAACAAGCTACTAGCTAAGAAAATTCCGCAAATGTTTATAGTATTTATAATAATGCTATTTTTGTTTAACATTCAATAGTTTCATTTATCTTTAAAATACCAACGGTCTAAATTTTTCACGCAGCCAATGACAGACGACATAATCCTTAAAGCCGAAAATATTTCCAAGCAATACCGTTTAGGTCAGGTTGGAACGGGCACTTTGAGTCACGATCTTAATAGATGGTGGCACAGCATTAGAGGCAAGGAAGATCCTTATTTGAAAGTAGGAGACATAAATAATCGCGCTACCAAAGGAGATAGTGATTATGTTTGGGCGCTACGAGATATCAATTTTGAAGTCAAGCGAGGAGAAGTATTGGGAATCATTGGTAAGAATGGTGCCGGAAAATCAACACTACTCAAAATACTTTCAAAAGTTACTTCACCTACAACAGGAGTTATCAAGTCCAAAGGTCGAATTGCTTCTTTACTCGAAGTAGGTACCGGTTTTAATCCAGAACTTACGGGGAGAGAAAATATTTTTCTGAATGGTGCTATTTTGGGAATGAGCAAAAAGGAGATTTCATCCAAATTGAATGAAATCATAGAATTTAGTGGTTGTGAGCGCTACATTGACACACCCACAAAAAGATATAGCTCAGGAATGACCGTAAGACTTGCCTTTGCAGTTGCGGCTTTTTTAGAGCCCGAAATTTTGGTTATCGATGAGGTTTTGGCCGTTGGCGACGCGGAGTTTCAGAAAAAGGCTATCGGCAAGATGCAGGATATTTCTCGAGAAGGCGGCAGGACAGTACTGTTTGTGAGTCATAATATGGCGGCGGTGAAAAGTTTGTGTACGAGGGGGATTGT
>CBDUDY010000323.1:0-2106 GCA_965366055.1 uncultured bacterium | reverse complement strand
CAAATGTATTGAACTAAATTATCTTGCATCATTACATATGTTTTAGTTCCTCTGGAAGTTCATAAAAAGTTGGGTGGCGGTATGCTTTATCATTTGCAGGATCAAACATTTCTGCATTATCATCAGGATTTGAAGCTGTAATTTGCGCAGAAGGAACTACCCAAATACTCACACCTTCATTGCGACGAGTGTATACATCACGTGCATTTTCTACTGCCATTGTTGCATCGCTTGCACGAAGACTACCCACGTGGCGGTGCTCTAATCCGTTTTTACTGCGAATGAATATTTCCCAAAGAGGCCAATTTTTCATAAGATTCTATTTTGTTCAAACCGCGGTGCTTCGACCGAAGTGCGGTTGTAAATTTATATTGCTTTTTTAATCTGCTGTTGTTCTTCTTGTTTTTCGGCGTAAGCCATAGCTGCATCACGCACCCATTTACCGTTATTCCAAGCATTCACTCTAGCGGACATTCTTTCTTTGTTGCAAGGCCCGTGACCTTTTACAACTTGCCAAAATTCGTCCCAATCAATTTCACCGAAGTCATATCGTTTAGTTTCTTCATTCCATTTAAGATCTTTATCTGGAATTGTAAGACCGATAAGTTCAGCTTGAGGAACAGTTTGATCAATAAACTGCTGACGTAATTCGTCATTAGTTTTACGTTTCAATTTCCACTTCATCGATTGTTCGGTGTGTACAGACTCAGCATCTGTCGGCCCTAACATCATAAGTGACGGCCACCACCATCTGTTCAAAGCATCTTGAGCCATTTCTTTTTGCTCAGGCGTACCTTTGGCAAGAGTCATCATAATCTCAAAACCTTGTCTTTGGTGGAAACTTTCTTCCTTACAAACACGCACCATCGCACGAGCATAAGGCCCGTAAGAAGTTGCAGTAAGTGGAACTTGATTAATAATCGCAGCACCATCTACAAGCCATCCAATAGCTCCCATATCTGCCCAAGTTACGGTCGGATAATTGAAGATACTAGAATATTTTGCTGTACCAGAATGCAATTGATCGTATAATTCTTCGCGTGAAACTCCAAGCGTTTCGCAAGCAGAATATAAGTATAATCCGTGACCAGCTTCATCTTGCACTTTGGCCAATAGCGCTACTTTTCTGCGCAATGAAGGAGCACGAGTAATCCAGTTTCCTTCTGGCAACATTCCTATAATTTCTGAATGCGCGTGTTGTGAAATCTGACGAATATGTGTCTTTCTATATTTCTCAGGCATCCAGTCTCTAGGCTCAATTTTTTCGTCGTTTTCAATTCTTTTATTAAAAACATCTTCTAAACTTTGTATTTCTCTTTCTGACATAGCTATTATTTTTTAAGTTTAATTAAGCGCCGAAATCCACTACCACTTTCTTAGAAATTGGCACAGCTTGACAGCTTAATATATAATTTTTGGCAACTTCATTTTCATCCAAAGCGTAATTCACTTTCATCTCCACTTCTCCTTCGATCACTTTGCAACGGCAAGTGCTACAAACTCCACCTTTGCAAGCAAAAGGTAAATCTGCACCTGCGGCAAGTGCACCGTCAAGAATATTATCGAAATCATCATCCATTACAAAATGGAATTCTTTTCCGCCGTCAATAATCGTAACCTCTGTACCTTCAACTTTCTTTTCGAGAATTCGCTGAGTTTTCAGTTTTTGCTCTTCTGAAAGTCCTGTATTAAATAATTCGAAACGTACTTTTTCTTTAGACATTCCAGCTTCGATCATTGCATCTTTTATCAAGAAAATCATCTCTTCTGGTCCGCAAATAAAGCATTCGTCCACATTTGGAACATTGATTAACTTGCTGGTTATTACATCTAATTTTTCTTTTGTAAAACGTCCGTTAAACAACTCAATATTTCTTTTTTCTTTGGTTAGAAAATGGAAAATTTCAAACCTTCCAAAATATTTATTTCTAAGAAGTTCAATTTCCTCTTTAAAGATAATTGACTTCACACTTCTATTTAAATAAAATAACTGAAATGTACTGTTTGGCTCAAGCGCCAAGTGTGTTTTTATGATTGAAAGAATTGGAGTAATTCCACTTCCTGCTGCAAAAGCAACATAATTCTTTGCTTTTTCAGGCTCAATTT
>CBDUDY010000322.1:0-2120 GCA_965366055.1 uncultured bacterium | reverse complement strand
CCTACTCTTCGCGTTTGCGTGGTAACCAGCGAAATGCTTTTTGCAGATGATAAGATTCTACTCGAAAAGCAATTTGGGGTGCCTGTAATCAACGAGTATGGTTCGGCTGAACTTGATATCATTGCGCTTGAAGATCCCGAAGGAAAATGGCTGGTAAACGCTGAAACTGTTTTTGTTGAAATTCTGGATATTGACAACAATCCTGTGCCTTTAGGACAAGAGGGAAAGATTGTAGTGACCGCTTTATACAACAAAGCACATCCGATGATTCGCTATGAAGTGGGCGACCTTGGTATTTTGTCCGAATCAAGTACTGCCAAATATCCTGTGCTCAAGAAATTAACCGGTCGTACCAACGATATTGCTGTTCTACCAAGCGGAAAAATAGCTTCGGGAATGACTTTTTATTCTATAACCAAAAAACTTTTTGATGATGAAGGGAATGTAAAGGAATTTGTGATTGTTCAGATTAAGCTCGATACTTTCGAAATTATCTACACTAGCGACACCCCTCTAACCACAGCTGAAACTGAAAACATTAAAAGTGCTTTTTCAACTTTTCTGGAGCCAGGACTAACCTTGATTATGAATAGAAAGAAAACGCTAGAACGCAGCTCTGCAGGGAAATTAAAACAATTTACTTCTGAGGTAATTGCTTAATGTAGAAAGGTTTTATTAAAAAGTGACAGCCTAAAAAAGCAATTATAGAAGCTATAGATGCTGCAATAGATAATTTGTGAAACTTCCTATAAACATTATAATTATGTTTTAGAAGTGCCACCTTCCCTGATGAAACCGACTGGTTTCCTACCCGATAATAAGCCAAGCTTTCTGGAATTACGTGGGCAACTTTTACTTTGTCAATAATCTTAAGCCATAAAGTCCAATCTTGCCTTTTGCGAGAAGAAGAAATAGTTATTTTGCCAACCACCTCAGCATCATAGATTGCTGTAAGATTTCCAATCCAATTGGCAACAAAAAGTTTTGAAAAGCTAATTTTTTTTGGAGCAGTAATTTGCTTTCCGATTTCGATACCTTCGGAATTGATCAAATTATAGTAACTAAAACAGAATGCATAGTTATTACTTTGCATAAAGTTAATCTGCTTCTGAAGTTTATCTTCTCGCCACAAATCATCCGCATCAAGAAAAGCAATATACCTTCCTCTAGCCATTTGCAAAGCAGTATTTCTTGCCACGCCAGTTCCTGAGTTTTCAACTAATTGATGAAATGAAATCCGCGTCTCTTTCGCGCAAGCCTGCTTAATAATTTTAACTGTAGAATCTGTGGAAAGATCATCAACTATTAGAAGTTCCCAATTAGAAAAAGTTTGATTTTGTATCGAAAGAATGGCCTCGCCGATAAATTTTTCAGCATTATAAACGGGCATAATTATAGATACAAGCGGTTTCATTAGTATGCCTTTTCTTCTCCTTGGAAAATATTTACAACCGTCTGAATAATGATTTTAATATCAAGAAGAAGCGACCAATTTTCTATATAAAATACGTCAAATTTTATTCGGTTTATCATATCTTCATCAGTTTCAATCTCACCTCTATAGCCTCGCACTTGTGCAAGTCCAGTAATTCCAGGTTTGATATAGTGGCGAATCATATATTTCTTAATCTTATGACCATAAATCACATTTTGCGCCCATAAGTGAGGTCTTGGGCCAACTACCGACATTTCGCCTAGTAAAACATTTAAAAACTGTGGCGTTTCGTCAATGCTTGTTTTTCGAATAAAGCGTCCTATTTTAGTAACTCGCGGATCATGTTTTTTCGCCTCAAGCTCCGTCGTTTCATTAACGCGCATTGACCTAAATTTATAACAATGAAATTCATTTTCGTCTAATCCTGGTCGACCTTGTTTAAAGAAGACTGGGCCTTTTGATTCTAGTTTTATCAAAATTGCCAAAATTGGAATTAGCCATGAAAGAATAAAAATAATCACAAAAAGAGAAAAAACAATATCGAAAATACGTTTTACGAGTTTGTTTATAGGATCATGAAGAGCGGTTTTTCGCAGCGATAAAACTGGAAAAAGCTCGTAGTAATTTGTGACAAGATTTTTTGAAAATAGCTGTGCACTATCAGGAATAAACTTTAAAGTCTTAC
>CBDUDY010000321.1:0-2141 GCA_965366055.1 uncultured bacterium | reverse complement strand
GCGAGAGGGATAGTAGCGGAAATCCTTTGCTGCCTCGGTCGCTGAGCTTGTCGAAGTGACCGAGGCAGCAAAGATTGGGAGTGGATAGCCCGGCCGCAGCCAAACGAAATTTTCAATGTTAGGAAAGTCCTTCTGGCTGCGGACTCGCCCAAATAAAAAAGCCTCTTATCCGAAGACAAAAGGCTTTTCTGAAAATATTTTTAGAAATTTTAGATGCGGAAAATGCCACCTAAAACGATATTTTGCTGCAAAAAGTTGAAATGTTGTGAAGCGCTATCGGCTTTATCGTGCG
This sequence comes from uncultured bacterium, assembly GCA_965366055.1. Classification (GTDB taxonomy): domain Bacteria; phylum Bacteroidota; class Bacteroidia; order Flavobacteriales; family Flavobacteriaceae; genus Flavobacterium. Next base: position 1,849 of record CBDUDY010000321.1, on the reverse strand, counting down.
TGGTGCGAATGTCTGGCATATTGATATAACCACCTTTAAGCTCCGCCTGCACGTAAAAATGCTTCAAAAAAGTAAGATTTAGACCTGCTTTAATGCTTGCACCGTAACCAGAAATATGGAACTGATCGTAGCGCTCTTTGCCCATAAGCGTGGTATTTGTCTTTGGATATAATAATCCAATTCCCGCGCCAACAACCGTATTGACTTGCAAATGATCGGTATTTAAATTAAAAATCTTAGAAATATCATCCAATCTGGTCAATTCTGTATTTACATAATTTAGACCATCGGTATGTTCAAATTTCAAGAAATCTTCAGTAAGCACTTTGGGTTGATTATCGTAATAAACGCCATCAATTGTTCCGGTAATATTCACGGTTTGATTTTGAACCACCACATATTTCATGTGGTCAACGCCCAAAGAAATGCTGTATTTATCGGTAAAATAATAACCCATGCGGAAATTTGTCTGTGGAATCGTCATTCGCAACGGGTTGATATAATCGATGTGAAGACCTTTTGGTTTGTCTTCGGCAACAACATTGGCAAGTGTGAAATCGTAATTTGCACCTTTGAAATTAATGTTGGATTTGGAAAAATCTGCAATATTTCCACCCCAATTCACAAAGAATTTTCCTTTGTTGTGAGCGGTGTATTTCTCGATTGGATTTTCTTGATCTTGAGCGATTGACTGTGTCGTTTTACCTAAAAATAAGATGGTAAGAACGATAAAAAAACTATTTTTCAAAATGTGGGGATTGTGATTTACTTAAAATGATTGAACCGTTTTTCTGATTGCCACAAGCTTGGTCATCAACTGCTCGAAATACTGAATGTCCAGCATATTGGCTCCATCAGATTTTGCATTTGCTGGATCAAAATGAGTTTCGATAAAAAGACCGTCAACACCAACTGCGATTCCTGCTTTGGCAATTGTTTCGATCATATCTGGACGTCCTCCTGTAACTCCAGAAGTCTGATTTGGCTGTTGTAGCGAGTGTGTAATGTCCAAAACAGTAGTGGCAAATTGCTTCATCACCGGAATTCCGCGAAAATCTACAATCATATCTTGGTAGCCAAACATCGTTCCACGATCGGTAACCATCACGTTCTCATTATTAGAATCCAACATTTTCTGAACCGCATGTTTCATGCTTTCAGGACTCATAAACTGTCCTTTCTTGAGGTTGACCGTTTTTCCTGTATTGGCCGCAGCCACCACAAGATCAGTTTGTCTCACCAAGAAAGCCGGAATTTGTAAAATATCGACATATTCTGCCGCCATCGCTGCATCCTCGTTTGTATGAATATCTGTAACGGTAGGAACGTCAAAACGTTTTGAAACTTCGGCAAGAATTTTTAATGCTTTCTCGTCTCCAATTCCAGTAAAACTGTCAATTCGAGAGCGATTTGCTTTCTTAAATGAACCTTTGAAAACAAAAGGAATATTTAGTTTGTCCGTAATTTTTACAAGAGTTTCGGCAATTCTGAAAGCCATATCTTCCCCTTCAATGGCACAAGGACCGGCAAGTAGGAAAAAGTTGTCACTATCAAGATGCTTTATTTTTGGAATGTTTTGAAGATTCATATGTTATAAATTTGGTGCAAAGATACCACTATCAAATGCTAATTTTTGTTAAGGATTTTTAATTGTAAAACCAACCGGTGCTTCAAGAAGACCACGTTCGTAAATATTGATATAGAGAGTTTTAGGTTTGCTAAGTCCTACATAGGTAATCTGATAAACGTCCAAAAAACCCGCTCCTAGTTCGCTATGTGTCGAAGGAAAAGGACAGCAACTTTCCATCTTTTGAAATTGAATTTTCTCGCCATTCGGTCCAGCTAAAGC
>CBDUDY010000320.1:0-2160 GCA_965366055.1 uncultured bacterium | reverse complement strand
ACGAAATGGCACACGCTTGGTTTCAAGGAGTTTTGGCTTCAAATGAAACAGCTCACAGTTGGATGGATGAAGGTTTTACGACTTTCATAGAAGATTTTGCAATGGATATTGTCAATAAAACCAATGCCAACAATCCTTTTGAAGGTTCTTACAATGGTTACAGAGCATTGGCCAATTCCGGATTAGAAAAATCTCAAGGAACACATGCTGATCGATATGATGTAAATAGATCTTACAGTATCGCGAGCTACAGCAAAGGAAGTATCTTTTTGTCTCAACTAATTTATCTAATTGGTTTTGATAATCTTGTGGGAACATTACAGCAGTTTTACAAACAGTACCAATTTAAACATCCTACGCCAAATGACTTTATTCGCGTAGCCGAAAAGGTTTCAGGAGCACATTTAGGGTGGTATTTAACAGATTGGACTCGCACAACAAATTCTATTGATTATTCTATTGCTTCGGTAACAGAAAAGGATGGAAATTCAGTAATTTCGCTGCAGCGTAAAGGATTAATGCCAATGCCAATAGATATCTTGGTGACCTATGCTGACGGGAGCTTGGAAACTTTTTATATTCCTTTGAGAATGATGTATTTTTCCAAAGAGAATCCATACCAAAATATTAAAAGAACAGCATTGCCAGAATGGACTTGGGCAGATCCAAATTATAGCTTTAAAATTAAGAAACCAGTTAAAGATATCAAACAGATTGTCATAGATCCAAGTCAATTGATGGCCGATATTAAACCTGAAGACAATATGTATTCAAGCACAATAAGTAACTAAGAACGGATGGAATTTAGCTACGGCAAAGAAGAAAAATTAAAGTCCAAAAAACTGATTGAAGCTTTATTTATAGAGCGACAATCTGTTGCGAAATATCCGTTGCGCTTGGCTTTTAAAAAATTAGAAGTGGAAGAAAATTCTTTGGAGAAAACTGAATTGCAAGTGGCAGTTTCAGTTTCGAAAAAGCATTTCAAAAAAGCTGTAGATCGTAATTATTTCAAGCGCGTTTTGCGAGAAAGTTATAGACTCAACAAACATTTAATTTTAGATAAAATATCTGGTAAATATGCTTTGATGATTTTATATCAGACAAAAGATAGATTGCCTTGTGAGGAAATAAATGCAAAGACAATCCAGCTCTTTGAGAAGTTTGTTGCCAAGGTTAACAATATACCATAGCAGATAGCTGCTACTTTAGTACGAAGTAGCAGCTATTTTTTTGAGAGATACTCAAAATAAAATCTTCAATTGATTTGCGTATTTCATATGTGATCAATAAATTATACATTAGAGCTTCGAAAAAGAATGCGCAGAATACTTTTCAAAAAAGATAAAAATATGCTTTCAGTTTTTAAAAAAAGATACATCCTTCCGGTCGTTGCTACAGGATTATTATACGTAGGTGCGAGTTTTAAAGATAATTTATTTGAAGTCGCAAAGCAGATAGAAATCTTCACAACCTTGTTTAAAGAAGTGAATATGAACTATGTTGATGAGATAAATCCAGCGGCAATTATGGACAAAGCTATCAAGGGAATGCTTGCCGATCTTGATCCATATACCGTCTATTTTAATGAGCAAGATGTCGTTAAATTTAAAATAAATAGCACCGGTGAGTACACAGGAATTGGTGCAATTATCAACAGAAAAGAAGGAAAACTTACAATCGTTGAGCCGTACAAAGATTATCCTGCAGACAAAGCAGGACTTAAAGCAGGTGACGAAATCATCAAGATTGGTGATGTAAATTTGTCCGATTTTAAAGAAGATGTTGGACAACTTTTGAAAGGCGCTAAAAATGCTAAAATCCAGATGGAATATCGTCGTCAGGGAAAAATTTTCAAGACTGAGCTTACGCTAAATGAAGTCGCATTAAAGGCCGTTCCATACTTCGGAATGTCAGACAGTAAAACTGGCTATATTGTACTTTCACAATTTAATGTAAAGACGACGACAGAAACCAAAGCAGCTTTAGAAAGCTTAAAGGCAAGTGGCGCAACCCAAATTATTCTGGATCTTCGCGATAATCCTGGTGGACTATTAAATGAAGCTGTAAATATTTGCAATCTATTTGTCCCAAAAGGAGAAGTTATTGTTACTACAAAATCGAAAATTCAGAAGCATAATAATACTTATATGACCACTCGCG
>CBDUDY010000319.1:0-2162 GCA_965366055.1 uncultured bacterium | reverse complement strand
ATCGCGCTACAAACTATCGGAGTTTCATTCTGCGAAAAGTCGAATTTTATAATTTCGGATAATTGCTTGTCTAGTAAAACTGCAGTATTAAATCGCTCGTAGAAAACTAGAATCTTTAAGGGATTTTGGAAATCAACCTTTGAAATTTTTCCAAGTGAGAAATTGTTGTATTCTACTTTGGTTGAATTTAATGTTTTGTAAAGCGTATTTTCTTTGATGTAATACAGAGAATTGAAAGTGTCGTATCCGAGAATTGTATCTGCAAGAATTCCTATCTGATTTATAGGAGTAGTTTCTACAAATTTCGCTTGCGCAAAAAGTATAGAAGTTGAAAGGAAAAGTAGAATAGAAAACAATTTTTTCATAAAGCTAAAGTACGCAAAATAGCAGTTAGATGTGAATGTCGAAATTACAATTTGCTCATTACGGGTAGATATATCTTCTGAATAAGTTTACCTAATTGACGTCTTTAGTAGGTTTTCCATTCATAAATAAGAAGTCGCTAAACGTACCCTTACTACTTTTCCCTTCACGTAGATTAACATCAAAAATCGCTTGTTCAGTTCTGATGCCAGAGTGATTTGAAATTTGTCCAAGTTTTTTTAAATACCCAATCTTCCCATTTCTAAAGTTATCTATCACAAAATTATAATAATTATCGTCTGAATAAGAATGCGTTTGACTGATAGTAAGTTCTAATGGACGAGACTCGCTATTATTGAAATAATAGTACATATTGTTGTCAACATCATAAACGGCTCCTGAAAAAACTTTACTATCCCAATTAGAATCTGGCGAATAAAAATAAATAATATGATTAGAATCTATCAATTCTTTTTTAAGGGTTTTAAAAATAATTTTATGAGGCTTCATTGACGAATTCAATAGTAAACTGCGATTCACCTCCTTTTCATATGTTGATTCAATTTCATTGTAGAATTTCGGAGGTGCACAGCTGCAACATATTAATGTTGTAGTCAATATTAGGAATGGTATGTGTTTTTTCATTCGATTTTTGCAAAAAAGTAGAGGAGTTGAGAGGATTAGAAAAAGAGAAAGCAATTTTTTCATAGAGCTAAAGTAGGGAGATTTTGAGGTGTTTTATAGATTTGACAAGGAATTATACCCATTAGGAAGTTGAGTTTCTTTAATCGTTATGGATCTGGTCTATTCTTAACTTCCTTAATGTCTTTGAAAACTTTCTTTTAGAAAGTTTTATTTATCAGCAAGTTACAAATTCAGTATGTTTGTCAATTAGTGAAGCTATTTTTTTCTTTACATTGTCAGTAAGAAATTTTATTTATGAAGGATTCCATTTACTATTTTTTACTTGTTATTAGTAGTTTCAGTTCTTTCGGTCAAAATATTCAAGGCGTAATTTTAGACAGCATAACTGGCCAACCGCTACCATTAGCAAACATCACTTATCTACAATCTAACAACGGAGCTCAGTCTAATTATGCTGGTTATTACAAGCTAGAATTGAGACAGGATGAAAACCAAATATTGATTTCATCTTTAGGATATGAATCGAAAACAATTAATCTTCAAAATTATTCTCTTGTAATTCAAAACACTTTAAATATTTCTCTATCTCCTAAAACCGAAGAGTTATTGGAAGTATTAATTCCATCGGCCGTTAAGAAGTATAGAAAGAGAAGAACTTTTAGTCAGAATAAGGGTTTTACTTCGCAATATTCCAATCAGTTTGGAGTGCAACACGCAACATTTATCCAAAATCAAGAGGGCAAAAATGGTGTGTTGGAATCGGTGACTTTTAGTTTTAAAAAACGAAAGGAATTCGATTATTTAGCGAGCTTTAATATTAAGTTTTATGCTGTTGATAAAGTAACTGGCAAACCTGCTGAGGAACTTTGTTCTCAGAATATTGTAATAAGCCCTGAAAATAAGACTGCAAAAGTAACCGTTGATGTCAACGACTTCGGAGTTCGATTTCCTAAAAATGGTTTGTTTGTAGTATTGGAGACGGTCAACACCGATGATGCAATTATTCCAAGAACGAGTGGAGCTTATCTGGCACCGTATTTTAATACTGTCACTTCCGAAAAAAATCCTGATATTTATTCTTTTCTGACTTACAGAGGAAAACCGTGGGGAGGTAGAACATTGAATATTAATTTGGAAGTGGATGCTGTGGGGAG
>CBDUDY010000318.1:0-2170 GCA_965366055.1 uncultured bacterium | reverse complement strand
TCAGCAGTATTCATAAGTATTTATTTTAAAGTAAATATACAAATTAGAACCTGAAACCGCACAAAATCTTCAAAAGCAAAAAATTAGAATTCCTTTATTTATTTAGCATTACTTTTTCCTTACAATCTTTAACCTAAATATTTTTATGCTTCTGAAGTTAACGGCGAAAAAACTATCTTTGCGGATTATTTAAATTACCTTTAATTGAATGTAACTTTGCGCTTGCGTGAAGGATTGCAGCGGAAATCCTTTCTTGTGGCTTTGCGGAGCAAAAGCTACAAGAAAGATTGGGAGTGGAAAGCCTGACCTATTGCTGCACAAATGTTCAAATTTAAGGAAGGTCGTTGTGCAATAGGGCACGCCCAAATAAAAAAAATTGATATCAAAAGTAGATGAAACATATAAGAAATTTTTGCATTATTGCGCATATTGACCACGGAAAAAGTACGCTTGCTGACCGCTTGCTTGGGGCAACTCAAACGGTGACGGCGCGACAAGAAAAGGCGCAATTGCTAGATAGTATGGACCTTGAGCGTGAAAGAGGGATTACCATAAAAAGTCACGCGATACAGATGGAATACACTTATCAAGGGCAGGAATATATCCTGAATTTGATTGATACTCCTGGACACGTAGATTTTTCTTACGAAGTTTCGCGATCAATTGCCGCTTGTGAAGGCGCTCTTTTGATTGTTGATGCTGCACAAAGTATTCAGGCGCAAACGATTTCAAATCTTTATTTGGCTTTGGAAAATGATCTTGAGATTATTCCGATTTTGAATAAAGTAGATTTACCAAGTGCGAATCCTGAGGAAGTTAGCGACGATATTGTGGACCTTTTGGGTTGTAATATCAACGAAATTATTCACGCTTCGGGGAAAACAGGACTTGGAGTTGAAGAGATTCTTGCTGCAATTATTGAAAGAATTCCCCCACCAAAAGGAAATAAAGATGAGCCGTTGCAAGCTTTGATTTTTGACTCTGTTTACAATCCTTTTAGAGGAATTGAAGTTATTTTCCGAGTGAAAAACGGGGAAATTAAAAAGGGTCAGAAGATAAAATTTATGGCTACTGGAAATGAATATTACGCGGACGAAATTGGTACTTTGAAACTAAACCAAGTTCCGAAAAGCGTGATTTCTACTGGTGATGTTGGTTATTTAATCTCTGGAATTAAGGAAGCTCGTGAAGTAAAAGTAGGTGATACTCTTACCGACGCCAAAACTCCAACCACAAATATGATTACTGGTTTTGAGGACGTAAAACCGATGGTTTTTGCGGGAATTTATCCTGTAGATACGGAGGATTACGAGGAGCTTCGAAACTCTATGGAGAAACTTCAGCTGAATGATGCTTCGCTAGTATTTTTACCAGAAAGCTCGGCAGCTTTAGGATTTGGTTTCCGTTGTGGATTCTTGGGAATGCTGCATATGGAGATTATTCAGGAGCGTCTTGAGCGTGAATTTAATATGACGGTAATTACGACAGTACCCAACGTTTCTTATCTTGCTTATAGCAAAAGAGAGCCAGAAGTGGGAATGGTGGTAAATAATCCTTCGGATTTGCCTGAGCCTTCAAGACTTGAGCGAGTTGAAGAGCCTTATATTAAAGCGACGATCATTACAAAATCTGATTTCGTAGGAAACGTAATGTCGTTATGTATCGAGAAACGTGGAGTAATTACAAATCAGACATATCTTACAACTGAGCGTGTTGAATTGACTTTTGATATGCCTCTTGCAGAAATTGTATTTGACTTTTACGATAGATTGAAAACGGTTTCTAAAGGTTATGCATCTTTTGATTATACTCCGATAGGAATGCGTACTTCGAATCTAGTAAAAGTTGATATTTTATTAAACGCGACAATAGTAGATGCACTTTCGTCTTTGATTCACGTTGATAATGCCCATCAGATTGGTAAAAAGATGTGTGAGAAATTGAAAGAATTGATTCCGCGTCAGCAGTTTGATATTCCGATTCAAGCAGCAATTGGTGTGAAAGTAATTGCCCGTGAAACGATTAAAGCACTTCGTAAAGACGTGACGGCAAAATGTTATGGAGGAGATATTTCGCGTAAGCGTAAATTGCTTGAAAAACAGAAAAAAGGTAAAAAGAGAATGCGTCAGGTAGGAAACGTAGAGATTCCGCAAGAAGCATTTATGGCGGT
>CBDUDY010000317.1:0-2178 GCA_965366055.1 uncultured bacterium | reverse complement strand
GCGCCCAATTCGCCACCACTCAAAACGTAATCGCCAATGGAAATTTCCTTGGTAATAAAGTGGTCGCGCACGCGCTGATCGACGCCTTTATAATGACCGCAAAGGATAATTATATTCTTTAAAGACGACATTCTGTTGGCCATCGGCTGGTTTAAAGTCTCGCCATCCGGTGACATATAAATGATTTCGTCGTACTCACGCTGGGATTTTAGGTGTGTAATGCAATCGTCAATTGGCTGGACAGTCATCACCATTCCAGCGCCACCGCCAAATTGATAATCGTCGACACTCTTCTGTTTATTGGTCGAATAATCGCGCAGATTGTGAAAATGAACTTCGACAAGACCTTTGTCTATGGCGCGTTTCATAATCGAAGCTTCGAAAGGACTTCTCAATAATTCTGGTAAAAGAGTGACAATATCAATGCGCATAACTAGATTTTTTAGCAGCGGCAAAGTTACAAAAAGAATTCGGCCTCTTTGAAAGTATTATAAATGGAATGCCGAAGTGCTAATTACAATTTCTCGGGAGGTAAATCGGCGTATTTTCGTAAATAATTAATGAGATAGGAGGTGCTTTTCGTAATCGCTAAACCAATTAAGCAGCCTAAAGCTACAGACAGAAAACGCTCCACCGCGCCAGTCCAAGTGATAAATTCACTTTCGTAAATCAGTACAATTATCATTGCTACAATCGCTGAGCGTGCCACCGAAAGCAGCTTAAGCCAATAGCAAACCAAAATTGATAAAATGACGCCAAACAGAATTACATATACTCGTGGACCGTCGATAAAAAAGCAAATTAGTCCAATTCCCGATCCAATTAGGTTGGATTTAAATCGATCCATCGCTAAGCGCATCGAGTCTTTTGCTTCTGGCGAAATAACTAGAATTATCGAAAGCAACGTCCAATATAAATGATGCTGGGGAAAACTGACATAAAGTGTGTAACCAATAAGAAAACCAATCACGCAGCGGAAAATGTAGATGACCAAATCTGATCCTAGACTGAATTTTAATAGATTTTCCTTTACTTTTTGATTGTCCAATTCCATAATTTATTTATTGTCTATCTATTTTTTGGTGTGATAATACAAACTTAAGCATTAAAAAGTGCCTTGGCGTTAACTCATTTATATTGTTTTGACCTTGTGCTATAATAATTATATAACTTATCAAGCTTATAAAGTAAAGACTATTAAAAAAGATATTTTTGAAAGAAAAATATTCATAAAAATCATATAATACATTTGCATTGTGAGTGTTAATAGTGATATTTTTGATGCAAATCAGATTTAAATTAATGATGATTTATAATAAGACAAATTAAATAATTCAGAAAAATATGAAAAAAGCAGTTTTAGCAATTAGTGCATTTTTGCTTCTTGCAAACGTATCTTGTAAAGACAAATCCGAATCGATAAATGTAAACCCAGAAGATGAGGTTGGGGAAATTAAACTTCCGCCGCGTGTTGAGCCCGAAGCTGTTTCCTACGCAATTGCAAAGACCAAAGAGTGGTTGGCGGAAAACAAAAACGATTCTCAAAAAATGAATTTAGTTTTGGCAGCGAATAGAACGGATGAGAAAAACATCTCGGCAATGGATTCAATCATTGTTCCGACTGATTTTACAGGAGATATAGCCTATTATTTGCCTTTCCCTTTTGAAGTTCCAGCTTTGCAAAAAGTAGATAAAATTATTTTATTCTCGTATCCATCGCAGACATTTGCGACTTATGAGCACGGTGCGTTGATTCACACAGGGCCAACAAATATGGGAAGTAAAAAACATCTAACTCCAACAGGATTGTTTTTTAGTAACTGGAAAGCTGAAGAAACAACTAGTACTTTTGATGATGAGTGGGAATTGAAATGGAATTTTAATATCGAAAATAAGGAAGGTGTGGGATGGCACGAATATTCACTTCCTGGTTATCCAGCGTCGCATTCTTGCTTGAGATTGCAAGAAAAAGATGCTAAAGTTTTATACGATTGGGCTGATCAATGGGTTCTTGTCGATGATCAAACTGTAAAAGTGAAAGGTACTCCAACAGTAGTTTTTGGAGCTTATGATTTTGAAAATGGAAAACCTTGGATGAGATTAAATACTAATCCTAAAGCTTTGAATCTTTCGGCAGCCGACATTGAAAAAGTTGTTTCGCCATTTATGACTGAAATT
>CBDUDY010000316.1:0-2178 GCA_965366055.1 uncultured bacterium | reverse complement strand
TAATGCGAATGCGCTTCTCCAAATCCTAAAAAGTAGGCTAGAATTATTCCCAAAATAATCATCGAAAGCTTGGCGAAATTAAATTTATGCCCTTCTGATGCTTCAAAGATAATTGTAGACGAAATATGGAACAGAATTCCTATTACAACTGCGGTTATCTGAGTATAGTAATCCTGCAATATCGGTAGAAATTTCGAGACAATTGTTCCAAGCGGTGTCATCATCGCGAAGAACATCATAAACAAAAAGATTATGTGTTTCTTAAGTTCGGCATTCATAAAGAAAACCGTCAAAATGATTGCAATTGGCAAATGATGAATGGCAATTCCCAAAGCCAAATGCTCGTGGTGACTCACCGGAAAACCTTCCAAAAATGCGTGAATACACAAACTTATAAAAAGCAGCCAAGGCATTTTGGACATTGTTTGACTTCCGTGAACGTGGCCGTGCTCTGCTCCTTTCGAGAAAAATTCTAATATGATTTGGAACAAAATTCCCATCATAATAAAAATTCCTACGCTGCTGTCGTGCGCATCGTAAACCTCTGGCAAAAGATGCATCACGGTAAGCGAAAGCAAAAACGAACCGCTAAAAGCTAGTAGCAACTTGATATTTGTCTTATTCTGTGGTTTTAAAAATAAAGCGATGCCATATCCTATAAGAACAGAAAGAAACGGTAATAAATAATTCATCTATTTAAAGATCATAATTAAACGTTCAGAATCTTTTTTGCTGAATTTATGAAGTTTGTAATCTCCAAAAATGTCAATTAAATCAATATCAAGTTCTTGCATCATCGTTTCAAATTTCTGCAAAGTCAACGCTTGTACGCGTTCTGTAAAATGATATTTTTTCCCTTGGTCTTCAAAATCTATTTCTTTCAAAATAAATTCGCCGTCGTAAATTCTCTTAATTTCAAAAGTAATTCCGTCAACGATTTTAGTTTCTTCGGCAACTAGATTTTCGATAACATAATCAGCATTCATAAAATCTATTACACCAAAACCATATTCGGTCAAGCCATCGCGAATAGATTCTAAAGTCTTCAAATTGTCAGAATCGCATTCAAAATAGCCAAAACTGGTAAAAAGATTGAAAATGGCATCAAACTTTTTATCGAATGGCTTTCGCATATCGTGCACTTTGAAATGAAGTTTGTCATTTTCAAATTCTGAAGCTTCGGCAATACTTTTTTCGGATAAATCATATCCTGAAACGTCATACCCTATTTCGTTAAGATAAATGGCGTGACGACCTTTGCCACAAGCAAGGTCAAGGATTGTTGAATCTTCGGGAAGATTTAGATACTGCGTAATCGTATCCATAAAAAATTGGGCTTCGGTATCGTCGCGATCTTTATAAAGTATGTGGTAATAAGGAGTATCAAACCACGATTCAAACCAGTTTGTACCTATTTCTGATTTATTTTCTACGTCGTTATTGGAGGAATCTTGCATTATTCTATTAGGATGAATTCTTAACCTACAAATTTAATGTATTTTTGCACCCAATAGCTTACTTTACTATGGAAAATAATTTTAAAATGATTGCCAAAACCTTTTTTGGTTTTGAAGAAATATTAGCAAAAGAACTTATAATGCTGGGCGCACAGGATGTTGAGCCTGGGGTTCGAATGGTAAGTTTTAAGGGCGACAAAGGATTTATGTACAAAGCAAATATCTCTTTGCGAACTGCGTTAAAAATTTTAAAACCTATCTACCACTTTCGCGCAAGCACCGAAGAGCATTTATACAAAGGAATTTCTGGAATTCATTGGTCAAAATATTTACACGCCGATCAGACTTTTGTAATCGATACAACTGTTCACTCAGATCACTTCAAGCACTCACAATACGTTTCTCAAAAATCGAAAGATGCCATTGTAGATCAGTTTCGCTCGCGTTTTGGACAACGTCCAAGCGTTGAGAAAGACCATCCAGATTTGCGCATCAATATTCACATTGACAAAGACCAAGTGTCTGTGGCGCTCGATACTTCGGGTCGTTCACTGCACCAACGTGGTTATAGAACCGCGACTAATATTGCACCAATCAACGAGGTTTTAGGTGCTGGAATGCTCCTACTTTCTGGTTGGGATGGTCAAGGCGATTTCCTAGATCCTATGTGTGGTTCTGGAACTTTGCTGATAGAAGCTGCGATGATTGCCTGCAATATTCC
>CBDUDY010000315.1:0-2194 GCA_965366055.1 uncultured bacterium | reverse complement strand
AGAAAAAATTGCGTTCCAATAATCATGGTGACAAGTGCAATATAAAACCAAGGATTGCTACTTACCAAGATTGTTGGCATGCCATTGTATAATCTGATCAACTTATTAACTCCTATAAATCCAGCCGCTATAAATCCTATAATAAACATAATCGAACCCATTGCGCCAAAAAGGTGCATCGGGCGTTTTCCGAATCTGCTCAAAAACCAAATTGTAATCAAATCTAGAAAGCCATTTACAAAACGGTCCATTCCAAATTTTGTTTCTCCATATTTTCGAGCCTGATGTTTTACAACTTTTTCGCCAATCTTACCGTATCCCGCATTCTTCGCCAAAACAGGAATGTAGCGGTGCATTTCACCGGAAACCTCGATGTTTTTGATCACCGCATTTTTATAGGCTTTCAGTCCGCAGTTAAAGTCATTCAGTTTTACACCAGATGTTTTTCTCGCTGCCCAATTAAATAACTTAGAAGGTAGATTTTTTGAAACAACCGAATCGTATCGTTTTTTCTTCCATCCCGAAATCAAATCGTAATTTTCTTCCTTAATAAGATGATACATCTCCGGAATCTCTTCTGGATTGTCTTGCAAATCCGCGTCCATTGTAATAACGACATCTCCCATTGCACGAGCAAAACCAGCGTGCAGCGCTTGAGATTTTCCGTAATTACGTAAAAAGCGAATTCCTTTTATATTAGGATTTAGTGAAATAAGATCCTCAATTACTTTCCAAGATTTGTCTGTACTACCGTCATCAATAAAGATAACTTCATAAGAGAAACCGTTGGCGTGCATCACTTTGACAATCCAATCATGCAATTCTTGCAAGGATTCGTCTTCGTTAAGTAATGGGATTACTATGGATAAATTCATATGTTTTTCTAAAAACTTTGATTGCGGTCTTTCTTTACGATAGCACCAATTATTAGTGAGTAAATCAAACCTATAAATGCGTAAATAGCAATAGTAGAGGGAATTGCAATAAATGGACTCATGAACTTACGAGTTACATCAATCGCCATATCTACTTGCTCTTCGGTCATGTCAGAATTATCGCTTAGCATAACTGACCGTGTTTTTCTCATTAGCTCTTCTACATATTCTGGGAATATTGCATTGAAGACTACAGTAAAAATTCCTGCTACTAATCCCGCAATGACGCAAATTGTAACTCCAACTTTTAAACATTCGCCAAAACTAGCGTAACCGCCATTCATTTTTCTGAAATTTGTGCATCCTAAATAAATTAGTACAAGCGGCAGAATTAGAAAGTTTAAGAAGTTGAGAATAAGACCGTATGTTGGATAAGAAACTGGATTTATATCCATAACATAACCAATGATAGTTTCAAATATCATTATAAGTCCAAAAATCAATCCTAGAAATAAGCCCGCTTTTGCAGGAGATTGTTTAGTAATGTCGTTCATAAAAGGGTAGTTTTAGAATTAATATACAAATATAACAATTCGGCATATACAACATACATTAAAGATGTACCACTATCCAAAAAAAAATAGTGAGAAACGATTTGTATATTGAAAAATTAATGTAAATTTGCAAACTTATAATTATAAACAAGCAAGCTAAAAACTGTTGTCTAGTTTATACCTTTTCTTGTCAAAGAGAGAAGCTTCAAAACAAAAGCAGTAGTAACAAGAAACACTTAATAAAATGAAAAAAGGAATTCACCCAGAAAATTACAGATTAGTAGCCTTCAAAGACATGTCAAACGAAGATGTTTTTATTACTAAATCTACAGCTGATACAAAAGAAACATTAACTCACGAAGGTGTTGAATACCCATTAGTGAAAATGGAGATCTCTAGAACTTCTCACCCATTTTATACAGGTAAATCTAAACTTATCGATACTGCAGGACGTATTGATAAATTTAAAACAAAATACGCAAAACACGCGAAATAATTCATTATCAACGTTTCTAAAAGGTTTTACCTTAGTTGAAACGAAGATGATATCTCATAAAAAAAGCAGTAAACATCGTTTACTGCTTTTTTTTGTGCCTATTTTTTAGCAGGATTTTAGAAAACTGCTTTTGCAATCTGCTTGATATTTTCAGATTTCCCCATAGAATAGTAGTGTAATACCGGAATTCCCGCCGCAATCAATTCCTTACTTTGGGCAATACACCATTCGATTCCGATTTCCTTTACCGCATTATTGTCCGCAGCTTT
>CBDUDY010000314.1:0-2218 GCA_965366055.1 uncultured bacterium | reverse complement strand
AGCGAAATAAGCGCTGAAGCCACGCCACCATTGCTATAAGCAAAAGCATCGGTGTCAGTTCCAGTCACTCTCGACGAGGCAAGACGCTGAAACGGAATGTTATTTTCCTGAGCAGTTTCTAGGATTAATTCGCGCAAATTATTTTGAACCGCAGGCGCATAGGTTATCACCGGACCGTCACCAATTTTGGTACTTCCCTGAACTTTCTGATCGATCATCGGAGTAGTGCTATCGTGGCAAACATCGGTCACAATCGCAATATTTGGTTTGATGGTTTGAGTAATCATTTCGGCACCGCGAAGACCCACTTCTTCCTGCACAGAATTGGTAATATAAAGACCAAAAGGCAAAGTAATGTTGTTTTCTTTAAGCATACGAGCGACTTCGGCAATCATAAAACCGCCCATTCTATTGTCAATCGCGCGGCAAATAAATTTGTTTTCGTTCAGGATTTCGAAGGTATCAGGATAAGTGATCACGCAACCAACGTGCACGCCCAATTTCTCAACTTCTTCCTTGTTACTGCAACCGCAATCGATAAAAATATTGTCTAATTTTGGCGACTCTTCTTTATCTCCTTTACGAGTATGAATCGCTGGCCAACCGAAAACGCCGCGAACAATTCCGTTTTTTGTGTGAATATTGACGCGTTTTGAAGGTGCAATCTGATGGTCAGAACCACCGTTGCGAATCACGTAAATCATCCCTTCGGCACTAATGTAATTCACATACCAAGAAATCTCGTCTGCGTGACCTTCGATAACCACTTTAAACTTCGCATCTGGGTTAATTACACCCACCGCCGTGCCGTAAGTATCGGTAATAAACGTGTCTACGTAAGGCTTTAGGTAGTCCATCCAAAGTTTCTGACCTTCAGATTCGAAACCGGTTGGCGAAGCATTATTTAAATATTTTTCTAGAAATTCAAGTGATTTTGGGCTAAGAATACTATCAGTCATCGTGTTTTTTTTGCTAATTTAAAGATTTGGCATCAGACTTGCCAACAGATTGCATAATTTTGGCTTAAAATTCCTATTCTATGAAAGGCATCTATCTTGTGGTTTTTATAATTTTTGCGACTCAAATTCAGGCTCAAGTGCAGTCGAAAGATAGTCTTTTGATTGATTATGATGCGGTTGAAAACGATAGTCTGCTAGCGGAAATTCTCGAACTTGAAGAAGTGGTTATCTATAGAAATAAGCTTGATGCCGCTGCTGCAAAGGATTTTTTACTACTTCAAAATCGCGTTTACGTGGTGTATCCGTATGCGAAAATTGCCGCCGAGCGACTTACGATTCTCAATGCAACGATGGACAAAATGAAAACTGCGAAGGAGAAGCGTAAATACTTCAAAATCGTCGAAACTTATATCGAGGATGAATTTACTGGAAAACTTAAAAAATTGTCGCGTAAACAGGGCCAAATTTTGGTAAAACTCATTTACAGACAAACCGGAATTACGCTTTTCGACCTTGTAAAAGATCAAAAAAGTAGCTGGAAAGCATTTTGGGCAAATAACACCGCGAAATTATTCGATATCGATATAAAGCGCGGTTACGACCCATTTTCTGTAAATGAAGATTATCTGATAGAGACGATTTTGCAACGTGCTTTTGAGAGCGGTCGTCTTCCAAACCAAGCTCCTGCGACGCCGATTGATTTTAATAATCTGGATAAACATTGGCACGAGTTGCAGATGAAAGAAAAGAAATAAGTCTTTTTTTTGGAGCTAATCGCGCTGTCCTCTACAATTTGCTCACAAAATTTCAAGATTTTTTAGATTTGTAAGGAGCTTCCGTTGGTCGCTCTTACAAACCTAAAAATCTAAAGAAATTTTCTGGAGCAAGATTTTTGTTGCCATCACGGCTAGGGGTTGAGGGGTTTCAAGAACTTTAATTTATTAAAAAATTTAACGCTTTACAAGAAGTATAACAATAGTCCGAATCAAAATCTAAAATGCTTTTATGCAGATTATCACCTCAAAATTCCGCGATCTTTTTATCGGCAAAATTATATTTTTGGCATTTGTATTTACCGTAATGTTAACTTTTTCATTAAAGTACATATTTAAGGTAAATAAAGTGGAAAGTCAGATTACCGTCAACCTAATTATAGGACTTTCCATTGTGCTGTTGTTGCTACTAATTTATAGAATTGTTGTAGTAATGAAAGTTTGTATTTTGGCAGATAGGCTAGAAATGTTGTCTTTCTTTGGAAA
>CBDUDY010000313.1:0-2221 GCA_965366055.1 uncultured bacterium | reverse complement strand
TTCCAACTTATAACGAAATCGAAAATATCGAAAGCATTATTAGAAAGGTTTTTTCTTTAGAAAAGCCTTTTGATGTACTAATCGTTGATGATAATTCGCCAGATGGTACTGCAGCAGCCGTAAGAAAATTACAGGCAGAATTTGACGGTAAATTATTTTTAGAAAATCGAGCAAAAAAAGCGGGCCTTGGTACTGCTTATGTGCACGGTTTCAAGTGGAGTCTGGCAAAGCACTATGAGTATATTTTTGAGATGGATGCAGATTTCTCTCATAATCCCGAAGATTTGATTAAACTTTACAATGCTTGTGCATTAGAAAATGCAGCTGTAGCTATAGGATCTCGTTATGTAACGGGTGTAAATGTGGTTAATTGGCCTCTCAACCGGGTGCTGATGTCGTATTTCGCCTCTGTTTATGTCCAGCTAATCACAGGAATGAAAATTCACGATGCTACAGCAGGATTTATCTGCTATCGAAGAAAAGTATTAAATGCAATCAATTTGGATAAGATTAAATTTGTTGGATACGCTTTTCAGATTGAAATGAAATACCGCGCTTACGCAAAAGATTTTCTGATAAAGGAAGTGCCAATTATTTTTACAGATAGAACAAAAGGTGTTTCCAAAATGAGCAACGCTATTATTACCGAAGCTGTCTTTGGTGTAATTACACTTAGATTAAAAAAATTATTTAATAGATTATAATAAGAAGAAGATGGGAAAGGTTTTAATCAAAAATGCAAAGATTGTAAATGAAGGTGTCATTTTTGAAGGAGATGTGTTCATAGATGGAGAATATATCGTTGAAATTGAAGAGAATATCAGCCCAAAATCTGGAGATTGTCTTGTAGTCGATGCAGAAGGAACTTTTTTACTCCCTGGAATAATTGACGATCAAGTACATTTTAGAGAACCTGGATTAACTTATAAGGGAGATATTGAATCTGAATCTCGTGCTGCAGTTGCTGGAGGAATTACATCTTTTATTGAACAGCCAAACACAGTGCCAAATGCTGTAACGCAAGAAATCCTTGAAGAAAAATATGTTCTTGCAGCTGATAATTCATTTGCGAACTATTCTTTTATGATGGGTGCTACAAATGATAATCTTGAAGAAGTTCTAAAAACCAATCCAAGAAATGTTGCTGGAGTAAAAATATTTTTAGGATCTTCTACTGGAAATATGCTTGTGGACAACCAAGCAACACTCGAAAATATTTTTGCAAATACCAAAACATTGATTGCCGTTCATTGCGAAGATGAAGCAACAATCAAAGCGAATCTCGAAAAATTTAAGGAAGAATACGGAGATAATATTCCAGCCGAAGCACATCCACTTATTAGAAGTACTGAAGCTTGTTATATTTCATCTTCACAAGCCGTGGCTCTTGCGAAGAAAACTGGAGCAAGACTTCATGTTTTTCACGTTTCTACTGCAAAGGAATTAGACCTTTTTACAAACAAAATTCCATTAGAGCAAAAGAAAATTACTGCCGAAGTTTGTATTCATCACTTATGGTTTTCTGATGAAGATTATAAAACAAAAGGAAACTTTATAAAATGGAATCCAGCAATTAAAACTGCTGCTGACAGAGATGCACTTTGGGAAGCACTTCTTGATGATAGAATTGACGTGATTGCAACAGATCACGCACCTCACACTCTCGAAGAGAAGAAGTTACCATATCTAAATGCTCCTTCTGGAGGGCCGATGGTTCAGCATGCACTTGTTGCAATGCTTGAAAATTACCTTCGCGGGAAAATCTCTTTGGAGAAAATCGTGGAGAAAATGGCACACAATCCAGCGAAGTTATTCCAAATTGAAAAACGTGGATTTATCAAAGTTGGGTATCATGCAGATTTAGTTATTGTAAATACTGCGAAACCTTGGAATGTTAAAAAAGAAAACATCCTTGCCAAATGCGGTTGGTCTCCTTTTGAAGGTCTAAACTTCAAATCTAGAGTTACTCATACATTTGTAAACGGAAATCTTGTTTACGCAAATGGTAAAGTAAAAGATGTTCGAAAAGGACAACGTTTATTATTCGACCGAAAATAAAATGAAAAAAATTTCATCTATAATACTGCTTTTTCTTCTTTCTATCAGTTGTAATTCTAATGATATCAAAAAGCCTGAGAATCTGATAGAAAGAGAAAAGATGGTGGATATTATTTATGATTTGTCAATTCTTGAAGCTGCAAAATCTCAAAAGCCAATCGTT
>CBDUDY010000312.1:0-2229 GCA_965366055.1 uncultured bacterium | reverse complement strand
TAGGACTCGGACTTATCAAATAAACGGCTAAATGTTTCAAAGGATTTTGTAATTTAGCCACGCGCAAAAAAAAGCGCTATGGAAATTAATAAATCGACATTTTTACTACTATAATATGGACATCAACTTCAACAAAAACGAAGATCACAACAAATTGCTATTGTCAGACCTTAAGCGAAATATTGCTCGAGTGAGTCTAGGTGGCGGCGAAAAAAGGATTGCTAAACTGCACAGTCAAGGGAAAATGACTGCTCGTGAACGCATCGATTATTTACTGGATCCGAAGTCGAAAAGCATCGAAATTGGGACTTTTGTGGGTGAAGGAATGTACAAAGAACACGGCGGATGCCCTTCTGGTGGTGTTGTGATCAAGATAGGTTATGTAAAAGGTCGTCAGGTAATTGTGGTGGCGAATGATGCAACGGTGAAAGCGGGCGCGTGGTTTCCGATTACGGGAAAGAAGAATCTTCGTGCGCAAGAAATTGCAATGGAGAACCGACTTCCAATTATTTATCTTGTAGATAGTGCGGGTGTTTACCTTCCGATGCAGGACGAAATTTTCCCTGATAAAGAACATTTTGGACGTATTTTCCGTAATAATGCGATTATGAGCAGTATGGGAATTACTCAGATTTCGGCAGTTATGGGAAGTTGTGTTGCGGGTGGTGCCTACCTTCCTATTATGAGTGACGAAGCGCTGATTGTGCAAGATACTGGTAGTATTTTCCTTGCTGGAAGTTACCTTGTGAAAGCTGCAATTGGCGAAACTATTGACAACGAAACTCTTGGTGGCGCGGTGACTCATTGCGAAATCTCTGGAGTTACAGACTATAAAGCACTAAACGACAAGGATGCTCTGGACAAAATCAGAAATATCGTTGACAAAATGGGCGACTATACAAAAGCTGGTTTTAGCCGAATTAAAGCTGAAAAACCTGCTTTGAAAGAAGAAGATATTTACGGAATTCTTCCGAAAGCTCGTAATGAGCAATATGATATGATGGAAATTATCAAGCGATTGGTTGATAATTCGGAATTTGAAGCGTACAAAGAAGATTACGGACAGACGATCATTACTGGCTATGCTAGAATTGACGGTTGGGCTGTGGGAATTGTGGCAAATCAGAGAAAAGTTGTAAAAACCAAAAAAGGTGAAATGCAGTTTGGAGGCGTAATTTATTCGGATAGTGCGGATAAAGCAACTCGTTTTATTGCAAACTGTAATCAGAAGAAAATTCCTCTTGTTTTCGTTCAGGACGTTACTGGCTTTATGGTTGGGTCTAAATCTGAACACGGTGGAATCATTAAGGACGGTGCGAAAATGGTGAATGCCGTAAGTAATTCGGTTGTTCCGAAATTTACGGTAATCGTTGGAAATTCATACGGAGCAGGAAATTATGCAATGTGTGGAAAAGCGTACGATCCTCGTTTGATTTTTGCTTGGCCAAGTGCTGAACTTGCAGTTATGGGTGGAACTCAGGCGGCAAAAGTATTGGCTCAAATTGAAGCTTCATCACTTAAAGCAAAAGGTGAAGTAATTGATGAAGCGAAAGAAAAAGAACTTTTTGACAAGATTAAAGCTAGATACGACGAGCAAGTTTCTCCTTATTATGCTGCATCAAGAATTTGGACCGATAATATTATCGATCCTCTTGATACCCGTAAATGGATATCAATGGGAATCGAAGCTGCGGACCACGCTCCTATTGAGAAGAAATTTAACCTAGGCGTTATTCAAGTATAATTTTTAAGATTTATCAAAATGGTTAAATTCCTGCTCTGCGCAATTGGTTTGTTTTCTGTGGGTTCAATTTCTGCACAAGAAAATTTCAGCCGAAAAGACAGTCTAATTGGTGGATTGCGCGATGAGCGTACTTCTTACGATGTGATGCATTATGATGTGAATCTAAAAGTGATTCCGTCGGAGAAAAGTATTGCAGGATTTAATGAAATATCTTTTAAAGTTTTAAAACCAACTTCAAAAATTCAAGTAGATTTATTTGAAAATATGAAAGTTGACAGTATTACCTATAATAATAAACCGCTTCGTTATCGTCGAGATTTCGGAGCGGTTTTTATTTATTTTCCTGAACAGCTCACGGTTAATTCCGATACTCAGAAAATCAAATTCTACTATTCTGGAAAACCTGTCGAAGCAGTTCGTGCTCCTTGGGATGGCGGTTTTGTTTGGAAAAAAGACAATAATGGCAATCCGTGGATGGGCGTTGC
>CBDUDY010000311.1:0-2241 GCA_965366055.1 uncultured bacterium | reverse complement strand
TTTAATCTTCATAGTCTTCGCAAACTTAATTTTTGAAGAATCTAGGCATTTTAAGTTTTTACTATTCGAATATATCAAAGTGTCATTTCTTAAATAAAAGCGCTCATTAGTGAATTCTAAAAAATCAATACCCTCTTCGGGCGCACAATCAGAAATTGTCTGACCGCGCTTCACGAGTTCACCTAATTCTACGCATTTTACAAAAGGAAAAGTATAATAACAAGTGTCAATTTTTCCACTATTTAATTCAATTGTATCATTATATAATTTCCAAGAACCTTTTGAAATACTGCGCCACATACACCCATCGCTTCTGTAATAGAATGTGCTATCAGATTTAAATTCGATAAATCCTTCAGTAGGGATTATATATTCGGTATCGTGCCATTTTCCGATAAATTTCTTAGATTCATCTTTGGCATTTCTACACGAGACCATTAATAATATAAGGACCAAAATTAATAGTGATTTCATAGTTTTATTATTTCAAGGCAGATTTACTTGTAATAATTAGAATAAATGAACTCCCTCCAATTCCGCGTCAACCTTCTCCACTCCTTGAAACTCTAGCAACGCGTGCAAAATCTGTTCTCTAGATTTATCTCTAATCAATTTTACATTTGTTTTGCTATCGTCAAGACCAGCAGTTTCAACAAAACCACAGAATTTAGCTCTCATAATGCCTGGACTTCCACTAAAGAACGTATAAGAGAATCGCTTTTTATTATCGGCGAAAGCCAAAGGAACAATTGGAATATGATGGCTTAAGGCCAATCGGAACGCACCATCTTTAAAGTCGTCAAGCAAAATACTTTCGTCATCGGGAACTCCCCCTTCTGGAAAAATGCAAATACTCAAACCTCTATTTAATCTTGCTTGCGCTCTTTCAAAAACCTGCATTCTACTTTTCGAACTACTTCTATCAACCAAGATGCAAGTTCGTTTATAGAAAAATCCAAATAATGGAATCTTTGCCAGCGATTGTTTCCCAACAAAAACAAAAGGATGTTTTACCACCGCCAACATCAACATTACATCGGTTATCGAAGTATGATTGGCAATAAACATATAGCTTTTGCCTTTTTCTAATTTCTGTCTTTTCTCAACTTTATAATAAAAACCCATTCCGAAGAGAATCGTTTTGGCCCAAATTCTCGCCATTGCAAAATAGTACGGATACCACTTTTCTCGGGAAATCGAAATCAGTAAAAAAGGCAACATTATTAGGATCGGCAGTCCCATAAGTATGTAGAACCACACGCGCCACAAGAGCCAGCCAATCTTCTTTATTAATTTCATAAGTTCAAAAGTAATCAATACGGCTATACGAATTTTTAAAAATACACTAACTTTGCATCAAATTTATTTCAAATGGCAAAAATACTTACTGGCGTTCAGAGTACTGGAACACCACACTTGGGAAATTTGTTGGGAGCGATTATCCCAGCAATCGAATTATCAAATAAACCTGAAAATGATTCCTTCCTATTCATAGCTGATTTGCATTCAATGACGCAAATCAAAGATGGAGCTCAACTGAGAGCGAACACTTTAAGTACTGCTGCAACTTGGCTGGCCTGTGGAGTAAATATCGAAAAAACTACTTTCTACCGACAGTCGGATGTTCCAGAAACTGCTGAATTGTCGTGGTATCTAAGTTGTTTCTTCCCATTTCAAAGACTAACATTAGCACATTCTTTCAAAGATAAATCAGATAGACTTGACGACGTAAACGCGGGACTTTTCAGCTATCCGATGTTGATGGCCGCCGATATCCTATTATATGATGCCGAATTTGTTCCTGTTGGAAAAGATCAACTGCAACATATCGAAATCACCAGAGACGTAGCAGCGAGATTCAATCATCAGATGGGCGAAACTTTTGTACTTCCTGAATCATATCTTCAAGAAAATACCAAATATGTTCCTGGAACAAACGGTGGAAAAATGAGCAAGTCGGCGAATAATTTCATCAATATTTTCTTAGCCGACAAAGCATTGCGCAAGCAAGTAATGAGTATCGAAACGGACAGCACCGCACTTGAAGATCCAAAAGATCCTGAAACTTGTAAAATCTTTGCAATCTATCAATTGCTGGGAACGGATGCCCAGATTGCTAAACTACGTGAAAAGTACAAAAATCCAAACCGCGATTTCGGTTGGGGACACGCAAAACAAGAATTGTTTGAGTTGATTATTTCTAAATTCGAAAAAGAAAGAACGCTTTACAATTATTATATG
>CBDUDY010000310.1:0-2244 GCA_965366055.1 uncultured bacterium | reverse complement strand
GTTTTGTAAGTGTCTATTTCTTCCAAGCTTGATTTGAGTTTAGGATAACCGATAATTTATCCGTTAGAATATTTTCTGAATATTGTAATTTTCCGCTGATTTTAGGCGCGCTTACTCCGTTTGATAAATCGAGTTCACCTTTAAAAATTCTGGCTTCGTCCCAAAGATCTGCGTCAATAAAAGTTTGCAAAGTATGTTTTCCACCTTCTACAATTACCGAAAGGATATTATGCTTTCGCAAAATTGCCAATAGTTGCGGCAACAAATCTTCGGAAGTGACAGTTTCTACGATTGTCCCTTCGGCCGAAGTTCTATCCAAATTTTGAGTAATTAGAATGGTTTTTGCGAAAGCGGAATTAAAAATGGCCGCGGTTGATGGAACAATTCCTTGGCGATCAATTAAAATTTTAATCGGACTTTTTCCTTTCCAATCTCTAGCGTTCAAACTTGGATTATCATCAAGAGCGGTTTTAGTTCCAATCAAAATCGCTTGTTCTTCGGTTCGCCATTTGTGCACAAGCTGACGTGAAATAGGATTGCTGATCCAAACCGGTTCGATTTTCTCTCGCTGACTTTTGTCTGGAGCAATAAATCCATCACGACTTTCTGCCCATTTGAGAATTATATAAGGTCGGTTTTTATTGTGAAAAGTAAAAAAGCGTTTATTGAGTTCGTAGCATTCAGATTCTAAAACGCCAACTTTCACTTCAACTCCTGCATTTTGTAATTTCAGAATTCCTGCGCCACAAACTTTCGAATGCGAATCGATAATTCCAATTACAACTTGTGGAATTTTGTGTTTTATAATCAAATCGCTGCAAGGTGGCGTTTTTCCAAAATGGCTACAAGGTTCGAGATTTACGTATAAAGTTGATTCGGTCAACAACCTTTTGTCTTTGACTGATGCAATTGCATTTACTTCCGCGTGACCTTCGCCCGCTTTTTGATGCCAACCTTCGCCAATGATTTTGCCGTTATGCACAATCACACTTCCCACCATCGGATTTGGATAGCAGTTTCCCAAAGCATTTTTGGCAAGTTGCAAACAGCGTTGCATATATTTTTCTGAATTCTTCACTTTACAAAAATAGGTTTAAAAGTCAAAATGCTGCGGACTTTACGATAATTTCAATTGAAAATGTCATTATAAATTTAGCGAAAGCGAAAAAATACTTTAAAATCTAAAAGCAATGCTAAGGACAATTGAAGGCAAATAAAAATATACGATATTTGCAGCACAATTTAATTTATTATGGCACAGAAACCAAGCATACCAAAAGGAACTAGAGATTTTTCACCTTCAGAAGTTGTGAAGCGTACTTATATAATGGATATTATAAAAAGCCATTTTGTGCGATTTGGATTTAATCCAATTGAAACTCCGTCGTTTGAAAATTCTGACACCTTGATGGGAAAGTATGGAGAAGAGGGCGATCGTTTGATTTTTAAAATTTTGAATTCTGGCGATTATTTGGCGAAAGCGAATGAGCAATTTTTGACTGAAAAAAACAGTACAAAATTGACTTCTTCTATCTCTGAAAAAGCACTTCGTTATGATTTGACCGTGCCGTTTGCGCGTTATGTTGTGCAGCATCAAAATGAAATTACGTTTCCTTTTAAGCGTTATCAAATTCAGCCAGTTTGGCGTGCGGACAGACCACAAAAAGGAAGATTTAGAGAATTTTTTCAATGTGACGCTGACGTTGTAGGCTCGACTTCGCTTTGGCAAGAAGTAGAATTAGTGCAATTGTACGATGCGGTTTTTACTGAATTGGGAATTGACGGCGTAGTAATAAAAATAAATAACCGAAAAGTTTTAGCCGGGATTGCCGAAGTAATTGGGGCGAAAGATAAGCTAATCGACTTTACGGTTGCGCTGGATAAATTAGACAAAATCGGTGAAGATGGAGTGGTAAAAGAAATGCTTGAAAAAGGAATTTCTGAAACGGCAATCAATAAAATCCGTCCGTTGTTACACCTTTCGGGTTCTATCGAATCTAAATTGGAAGAGTTGGCAAAATTGCTTTCTGAATCGGAAGAGGGTACAAAAGGAGTGGAAGAACTTCGTTTTATCTGCTCTAAAATTCAAGCTTTAGGACTTGGAAAAACTGTTTTGGATCTTGATGTGACTCTTGCGCGAGGATTAAATTATTACACAGGAGCCATTTTTGAAGTGGCAGCACCAGCATCGGTAGGTCTTGGATCTATTGGTGGCGGAGGTCGTTACGATGATTTGACTGGAAT
>CBDUDY010000309.1:0-2254 GCA_965366055.1 uncultured bacterium | reverse complement strand
TACAGGAGTTCACAATTTGGACATCATTACAAAGCATGGAGCAAAAAAGTCAATCCAGTAATGCATATGAATCACAAAGCGGGTGACAAAATGTATGTAGACTATGCTGGAAAAACACTCTCTATTATTGATAAAGACACTGGAGAAATTAAAGAAGTACAGTTTTTTGTAGCCATATTGGGAGCCAGTCAATACACCTATGCAGAAGCTTCTATGAGTCAACAAAAAGAAGATTTTGTAACTTCTGTAGAAAATGCCATGCGTTTTTTTGAAGGCACTCCTGCTGCAATTGTTCCAGATAATTTAAAATCGGCAGTGATAAAAAGTAGCCGTTTTGAACCCACAATTAATGAAACTTTAGCTGATTTAGCCGAACATTATCAAACTACAATTTTGCCTGCCAGAGCTTATAAACCCCGTGATAAATCATTGGTTGAAGGAGCTGTCAAAATATTGTACCGAAGGATTTATGTAAACCTAAAAGAAACTAAATTCTTTTCCTTGGAAGAATTAAATCAGCAGATATGGGATTTATTAGATGCTCATAATAGCAGAAAACTCACAGGACGTCCTTATTCTCGTATAGAAT
The DNA here is from genome assembly GCA_965366055.1 of uncultured bacterium. Lineage (GTDB taxonomy): Bacteria > Bacteroidota > Bacteroidia > Flavobacteriales > Flavobacteriaceae > Flavobacterium. The sequence continues at coordinate 1,665 of CBDUDY010000309.1, read as the reverse complement.
TGTTTTTAGAAGATGAACAACAAAAACTGCAACTACTACCACAAGAACGTTTTGAAATCAAATACCAATCCTTTGCAACAGTGATGCAAAACGGACATGTTCAATTAAGTCAGGACAAAAATTACTATAGCGTTCCCTATCAATATGTGAAGAAAAAAGCAAAACTATTGTACACCAAATCAACGGTAGAGATCTATTATAAATACAATCGGATAGCCATTCATCCAAGGAATTACAAACCTTATGTTTATACCACAATCTCGGAACATTTAGCCAGTACCCATCAATTTGTAGCCCAGTGGAGCGCTGCTCGCTTCATTGATTGGGCTAGTAGTATTGATGAGGCAGTAGCTGAATATATTATGCAGATAATCGAAAGTAGAAACCATCCTGAACAGGCTTATAAAAGTTGTTTAGGAATACTAAACTTCGAGAAAAAGGTAGGGAAACAACGATTAATAAATGCCTGCAGGCGGGCACTTGATTTTAAAATTTACAATTTTAAGACCATACAAAACATACTAGAAAACAACTTGGATCACATTGATTTTGAACAAGAATCTGAGCAAGAACTCCCTATCCACGGTAACATAAGAGGAAAACAATATTATAATTAATTTAAAACCAAGTAATCATGAATGAATCCACAGTAACAAAAATGAAACAAATGAAGCTTTATGGCATGCATAATGCTTTTAAAACGGCTATTGAAAGCGGAAAAACAGACCATTACACACTCGATCAATTTGTATCGATGCTTACTGATGCCGAATGGGATGAAAGGCACAATCGTCGTATTGCACGCAGCATCACCAATGCTCGATTCCATTACAAATCAAATATTGAAAGTATCAATTTTGACCAAACCCGTAATCTGGATAGAAACACCGTACTACGCCTGGCAGAATGTGAATTTGTAGAAAAAAACGAAAACATTTTAATCACAGGAAGCACCGGTGTAGGCAAAAGTTATTTAGGCACAGCATTAGGTTATCAAGCCTGTATCCAAGGTTTTAAAGTAAGTTATTTTAATACTTCGAAGCTGTTTGCTAAATTAAAAATGGCAAAAGCAGATGGTTCTTACCTGCGAGAACTAGCCAAAATTGAAAGACAAGACGTCATTATACTGGATGATTTTGGACTCCAAGCACTAGATAGCCACAATCGAATTACCCTTTTAGAAATCATTGAAGACCGGCATAACAATGGTTCTATCATTGTTACATCACAAATCCCAGTCCAAGGGTGGTACGATATAATTGGAGAAAAAACCATAGCTGATGCTATTTTGGATCGGCTGATACATCAATCTCACAGAATCGAACTGCACGGAGAATCTATGAGAAAGAAAAAAGGGATAAACAAAGGCTAATATTTAAGTATATTTGAATACTAATTAACAGATGAAAAAAAGTAGTTTTTAATGAAAAATGGAGGTGGTCATTTTGCTCCGGAATTAGGTGGTCATTTTGAATTGGAATCAGGTGCTCACTTTAAATTGGAATTGGGTGGTCAATATAGCTGGAATTTGCAAATAACCCCATATGCGAAGCCATAATAACAGCTAAATTATAATGAGGGGCATATTCTTTATTCTCAAAAAAAGGCTCTCTCGATCCTACTGTTGGAATATTTCTGTAATTCCCGATGAGTTCTGGTTTAAAC
>CBDUDY010000308.1:0-2265 GCA_965366055.1 uncultured bacterium | reverse complement strand
GATTATCCTAAATATGTTTTCAAGATTTTACTTCTTGAAGTATGTTTCAATCTGCGAATTGCTTTCTCTTTAATCTGACGAACACGCTCTCTTGTAAGATCGAATGTTTCACCAATTTCTTCCAAAGTCATTGGATGCTGATCTCCTAAACCGAAGTAAAGTCTTACAACATCTGCCTCACGAGGAGTCAAAGTTTCTAAAGAACGCTCAATTTCTGTACGCAAAGATTCTTGAATAAGCTCTCTGTCCGGATTTGGCGACTCTCCAGAACGCAAAACGTCATAAAGATTTGAATCTTCACCTTCCACAAGCGGCGCATCCATTGATAGGTGGCGACCTGAGTTTTTCATACTTTCCTTAACGTCATTCACAGTCATATCCAACTCTTTTGCAATTTCTTCTGCAGAAGGTGGACGCTCATTTGACTGCTCCAATAAGGCGTACATTTTATTAATTTTGTTGATCGATCCAATTTTATTAAGAGGCAAACGCACAATACGCGACTGCTCTGCAAGGGCTTGCAAAATCGATTGACGAATCCACCAAACGGCGTAGGAAATAAATTTAAATCCTCTTGTTTCGTCAAAACGTTGCGCCGCTTTGATAAGTCCTAAGTTACCTTCGTTGATAAGATCGGGTAGTGTCAGTCCTTGATTTTGGTACTGTTTTGCTACAGAAACCACAAAACGAAGATTGGCTTTAGTTAATTTCTCTAAGGCTTTCTGGTCTCCGGCTTTAATTTTCTGTGCTAATTCTACCTCTTCATCTGCGGTAATAAGGTCAACTTTTCCAATTTCTTGTAAATACTTGTCTAGGGAAGCAGTTTCACGATTGGTAACCTGCTTGGTAATTTTAAGTTGTCTCATGTAAGTTGCTGTACTTCTTTAAGTGTACAAATAGTTATACGTTGAGAGTTGCAAAAAAGTTACAAAGTTTTTGAAAGTTTTTTGGAATTTTGTCATATTTACAAAATAAATTTCGTAAGTAATTGATAGTCAATATTTAGCGTTATTAAGCTTTCGCTAAATTAATTCTCGTTATTATTCGAATTTTGATAATTCTATCGTAATTAATGTTGTGTTGACCTTGGTCTTTTGTAATTTAGTTGATTAACCACTTTAAAAACAAAGTAAAAAATCATAAAATGACCAAATTTAAATTCAGCGTTACCCATATCGAAACTTTAGAAGAGGTCCCGAATTACTGGACAAATCAAGATTATATTGAATTGCTAAAGCTTTTCAATTTTCCAGATGCCGAAAGTATTCAACCTGAAAATCTCCGTGAAATGCTATTCATGGCGATAAGCGATGAGCCGGCAAATGAAGCGGCAAAAACTGTATTAACGTACAAACTTTCGGACGATTTGAGTGAAGGGCAGATCGATCAGTTATCAAATGATATGCTGCTGGATAAAATCTCTGAGGAGTACCCTGAGATTCACTTGCATTACCCGCTTTACACCATCAATCAATTACTGTTTCACGCTTATAACGGAACTTTCTTAAATACAAAGGCAACTAGAATTTTGATTGAAACGGAGCAAGCGCAAGAAAATGTTACGAAAGAATTTATGCTTAAAGCGTTGAATTCGGCTTTGTCGCCAAGCAATATTATTATGCGTTTGTTTGAAAATCAGATGACTACCGAAACTAGATTTCCAGATGCCGAATCAATTATCTGGCAGTTGAATTCATCTGATAATAAAAATTTCGAAATAATAACTTCTGATTATTGGATTAATAGAGATGACTTGCCAACTGGCGATTATGAAGGAGAAGTATTGATTGCGGAGGAAGTTGAAGAATAAGATTGCAGTAATATTTTAAAAATTTAAAAGCCTTTACAGATTCTTGTAAAGGCTTTTTTTAATAAATAAATTTAGAAATAACTACTCTCAAAAAACTATTTATTTTTTAAACAACTCACTAAAATTATATTGCAATCCCGCTTGAAGATTTAGAGAATAAGGCTTGTTTGTCACTTCGAAAGAGCGGAAATAATACTTGAACATTGGCTCAACATTCAGTTGTAGATTTTTTCCGATTTTATAATTAAATCCTGCGCCAAGGTTCAGCGAAGCACTTGCTTGTCTGCCATTATTGACTTTTCCTAAGTACAGGAACTTGTCATTTGCTTCTGCTTTTACTTCATTTTTACTTAGAAATAAAGTGCTAATTCCACCAATTAATTCTATTCCAATTGTTCCGTCATAAACCTTATATTTTGCTTCTAACGGAATTTCGACAAAGCGGATATTCTGCG
>CBDUDY010000307.1:0-2303 GCA_965366055.1 uncultured bacterium | reverse complement strand
AAAAGAATTGCCAAAAAATTGAAGACTTACAACTGGTAAATTACTGGATTACATATGCAATCTGCTCATAATTGGATAATGGTCAGAGTTTTTTATTTCCGGAAAAGTCTCAAAATTCTTGACTTTCATTTTAGGATCAACAAAAATATAATCAATTCGAGCCGGATAATATTTGAAGTTATAAGTCTGGCCAAATCCGCTTCCATTTTCTTCGAAACTGTCATTCAGATTGCCACGAATACTTCTGTAAACGTATGAATATGCGCTATTGTTCATATCTCCACAGACAATGATCGGATACGGAGATTCACGCTTGTGCGCCATTATAAGCTCCGCTTGAGTTTGTTGAGATTTGAACGCTTTGGAAATTCTTCTCAAAATCATTTCCGACTTCTGCTGATTAATTCCGTTGATATCATTGTTGATTTCGTCAATATCTGGAGAAATTCGAATCGATTCCAAATGAATACTGTAAATTCTAATTGTATCCAATCCTTTCTTTAAATCGGCGAAAATCACATTATTATTAGAATTAGGCAGTAAAACGGAGCCAGAATTCAAAATTGGAAATTTTGAAAATATTGCTTGTCCAGTTTTTATTTTATGGCCGTGCATTACAATGTGGCTGTACTTATAGACTTTTAAATCGACTGTTGCTTTTTCCGAAAATTCCTGAAGACACAGAATATCAGGATTTTGTTGATCTATAAATTTCTTAATATCCGCGGGAACATCTCGATCTTTTATCCAATCAAAAAGATTAAAAAGACGCACATTATAAGTCATTACAGTAAAATCTTTTTCTTGAACTGGCATTTCAGTTTTAGAAAATTTGTAAAATTTATTTATAAAGGTAATTCCTAGCAGCAGCACTAAAGCCGACAAAAGCATTTGTCTTTTGAACATTAGCAACCAATAGATAAAGAAGAATCCATTTAGAATTAAAAAAAGCGGCAGAAATAAGGTCAAGACAGAAAGAATCGGGAAAAATTTGGGCGCCAAAAATGGAAGAACATAGCCAAGAAAAGTCAGCGTAGAAACTACCACGTTTAAGAAAAACACAAATTTATTGAATACCGAAAGTTTCTTCATAGTTGGTTTGCAATTTGAGACGGCAACTTATTTTCCAGCTCTAAATAAAAATTCTTTTTCGTCTTTGCTAAGACTTTCGTAGCCAGACTTACTAATCTTGTCCAAAATAGCATCAATCTGTTGCTGAACATTAGTTTTCTTAACGATTTTTGAAGGTTCTGGTTTTGGAGCAGGTTTAAAATTTCGATGCACTTTTTTGAATGGTGTGCGCTTTCTAGTATCGGTTATTTTCTGAAAGAACAGCACAATATTAGTAAACCATAAAGTAAGATCAAAACCCTTCTTAAGCTGTGTTGTAAAAATATAGCCAAATAATGCGCCTCCTAAATGAGCGAGATGTCCACCAGTATTTGTTGATGATAATTGCAGAAAATCGATGATTAAAAATACGATTGCAATATGCCATAGCTTTATATTTCCAATAATCAAAAGTCGTAATTGCATCATTGGTGCATAGGTCGCTACCGCAAATAATATTGCCATTACCGAGGCTGAAGCACCTACAACCGAAGCTGGAGTATTGACTAGCGCTGGAATTGTATTGTAGGATATGAGATAAATAATTCCTGCAAAAAGGCCTCCTGAAACGTAAAGTCCTAATAATTGTTTTTGGGTGAAGTAGGTTAGAAACACTTTTGCAGCAAAATTAAACATAATCATGTTAAAGATAATATGCCAAATTCCTGCATGAAAAAATGAATAAGTCAGAATTGACCAAGGTTTCCACAGCAAGTCTGAAACAGACGACGAAAGGCTCACATAATATAAAATATCAAGAGAATAACCTAGCAAGGAAGCAATTACCGCAAAAAGACTTGGCACTACAAATAGTACGACATTCAATACAATCAGTCGCATTGTAATGTCGCCAGATCGCAACTGCATTTTTAAATCATCTAATAGACTCATAAATAGATTTTATCTAAGGATTAATTCCAACGCTGACCATTAAATTGATTTTTTTTCCAGTATAACATCATCAAAAATCCTACTGCAGCTCCACCAATGTGGGCAAAATGTGCGATTCCGCCACCGCCTCCAAAAATTGATTTTCCTGAAACACCTAAAAATAAATCTAGAAGTAAAATAGCGGGCACAAAATATTTTGCTTTGATAGGAATTGGCAAGAAGATCATCATAAGTTCGGCATTTGGAAACATATAGGCAAACGCTACTAAAAGACCATAAATTGCTCCAGAAGCACCAACTAC
>CBDUDY010000306.1:0-2348 GCA_965366055.1 uncultured bacterium | reverse complement strand
TCACCAGTGATAGGACAAGTTGCAATTTGTGCAGGAGTTGCTTTGTAATGTGTTCTTCTCTTATCTCTTCTAGTTTTGGAGATTTTTCTCTTTGGATGTGCCATTTTACTGTATTATTTAATCTTTTAATAATTGTTTTAACTTGTCCCAACGGGGATCTATTTCCTCTGTATCCGACTCAGAATCTGTATTGATTTCTGTAACCGAAATTTCATTCAACTTATCGAGTGCAGCATTCTTCAAACTACCATCTAATACCCCTGAATGCACACGTCTCAGCGGAACTGAGAGCACGATCATCTCGTAGATATACTGCGAAACATCAAGCTGATGCTGACCGTGTGGCAAAATCAACATTTCTTCATTATCATTATTAAATTCGTCTCCAAAATTAACAACGAGCTTCAGATCACCTTCAATAGGCATGTCAAAATCCTCACCGGTAACGTCACAAGCGACATTAACAGTACCACTATGCTCGAATTTGAGTTCTAACATAGTAGATTTTTTTTCAAAACTTACTTTTACATTAATATCAGAGCTATTAAAGTCCTCATATTCAAAAGCATCAAAGAACGCATTATCTACTTGGTATTCAAACTGGTGTTTACCTAATTTCAATCCGACAAAGGGAATCAAAAAATCATTCATCTTTTTCATTTCACCATCAATTTGAGCGTGCAAAGATATAAAATAAATAGAATTTCAAACGATTATCTTATTATTTTTTATTAATGTCTCTCTTTAACTTTTAAAGGTCGTTCACTAATCTCTGCATAATTATTTCGCGCTTGGTAAATATCGAGCGCAAGGTAGACAGCTTCTTTAAATGAATTGGCATCTGCAACATCTTTTCCAGCAATATCAAATGCCGTTCCGTGGTCTGGAGAAGTACGAATCTTCTCAAGTCCAGCAGTATAATTTACACCTTGCCCAAAAGACAATGTTTTGAAAGGAATAAGACCTTGATCGTGGTATGCGGCAATTACCGCATCAAATTTCTCGTATTGATTACTTCCAAAGAATCCATCTGCAGGATAAGGTCCAAATACTAAAGTTCCCTTTTCAAACATTTTTTTGATTGTAGGTGCCAAAATTTCGTCATCCTCTTTACCGATAACTCCACCGTCCCCAGCATGTGGATTTAATCCAAGAACTGCAATGCGAGGTCTAATGATATTAAAATCTTGTATTAACGTTTGCTTTATGGTTTCAATCTTCTTTCTAATTAATTCTGGAGTCAGATGGGCAGCTACTTCGCTTACTGGAATATGATCTGTGAGCAAACCTACCCTCAAATTACCATTTACCATCAGCATAAGTGCATTTCCCTCTAACTGTTGATCTAAATAATCAGTATGTCCAGGAAATTTAAACTCTTCAGACTGTATATTGTATTTATTAATAGGAGCAGTAACCAAAACATCAATTGTTCCTGCCTTTAACGCTGCGGTCGCAGCCAAAAATGATTGAATAGCATATTTCCCAGCTTCTTGATCGTTTTGGCCTGGTTTAACATCAAAAACATCTTTCCATACATTAAGAACATTTATTTTTGAAGTTAGAACCTGATCAAGCGAATCAATGCCGTGAAATGCAATATTTGAATTTAGATTTCGCTTAATAAAGGACATCAGTTTTACATTAGCAAAAATAACGGGCGTGCAAAATTCTAGCATTCGAAGATCTTCGAATGTCTTTAAAACAACTTCGCTGCCAATTCCATTTAAATCGCCTATCGAAATTCCTACGATTATGTTTTCTGCTTTTTTAGTCATGGACACAAGATTTTATTGCTAATTTTGAAGTGCAAATTTACAAAAATAAAATCATGTTTACCGGAATTATCGAAACCCTTGGCAGAGTCGCTTCAATTGAAAAAGAAAAGAATAATCTTAATATTACCATAGAAAGTAGTTTTACGAATGAGTTAAAAATTGATCAGAGCGTTGCTCATAATGGCATTTGCCTTACTGTTGTTGGAATTAGTGACTCTAAATATGTCGTTACAGCCGTCCAAGAAACAGCGGATAAAACGAATATTGGAGATTGGAAAATCGATGACATTGTAAATTTAGAACGAGGGATGAAGCTTGGCGACAGACTTGACGGTCATATTGTACAGGGACATGTGGACCAAAACGCAGTTTGCACCGATATTAAAGATGCTGGCGGAAGCACCTATTTTACTTTTAAATATGACAGTAGTATTGGCAACCTCACAATAGAGAAAGGTTCAATAACAGTAAATGGCGTGAGTTTGACAGTTGTAAATTCTAAACAAGATGAATTCAGCGTGGCAATTATACCGTATACTATTGAACACACAAATTTTCAGAATATAAAAA
>CBDUDY010000305.1:0-2377 GCA_965366055.1 uncultured bacterium | reverse complement strand
TCTATATTGTTTATATTTCTTATCACCAACAACTATCTTAGAAAATGTACTCACAGACGATCTCCACAAACTTTTCACCCTGACGAAGGAAAGATCTCATCTCATCTCCTTTTCTTTTTTGCATTGCCCCAAAAAGAAACAAAAAAGTCCAAGCCGGACTACTCACCGACCTGCCATCATCTCAATTCCTTAATCAAAAAAACTCGCTCTTCGACGGTCTGTGACCTCGAAGACTTTTCGTTAAAAAAACATTCTCGCTCTTTGATGGTCTGTGAACTTGAAGCCTTTGGTTTACTCACAAACCATCTCCCACAAACTTGTCACCCTGACGAAGGAAGGGTCTCATTTGGGGGTAGTTCTTAGTTCTCAAAAATTGTAATTTCCTGAAAATTTATGTTTTCTTGAGTAGCATAAACAAATTAATTAATATTCAGGTCTAGTTAAACAGGAAATCAAATTCAGTATTATGTGATTTGCTTCGCCCGTTCGCTTTGCTCGGGTCTCCTTCGTCGAAATGACAAGTTTGTGAGTATCCAGTTTTAGATAGTATAGTTTTAAAAAACAATCATTATTTAATCACCTCACTTAAATGTTACCACAAGTCTGCGTGAGGGATTGCAGCGGAACTCCTTTGTTGTGGCGTTGCGGAGCAAAAGCTACAACAAAGAGTGGGAGTGGAAAGCCCGGCCCAAAGGGACACGCCCAAAAAAAAATCCGCAATTTCCTTGAAAGAAAAATGCGGATTGTAAGTATGTTTTATGTGATTTTATAACTCTTTGATCAGAAGCCAAGCGTCAGGATTGTCGGTTTTCTGAATCGTTTTCATCAGCTTGTAAGCCTCAGTATACGATGAAAAACTGCCGTAAATAACCGGAGTTAATCCGAAATTATTCACTTCTAGCTTTTTGGATTTGTAACCCGCATCACTTAATTTCTGAAAGATTTTGTCTGCATTTTCAACGTTTCTGAAAGCTCCAGCAACAACGTGATACGGCATTTTGGTATCGCGAACATTGAGTGTCACCGAAGGAATTGGATTCTCGATAAAGAAGGTCGCCTCCTGAATTTTGGCGCGAACTTCCTGCTGAACCTCATTTTGAACCTGCAAAGTATCTGCCGCGACCTGCGTCTGGAAAAAATTGTACCCCACACTTCCGGTAACTGCCAAAGCCAAGACCAAAACGGCTGCGTAATGCAGATATGGACGACGTTTTTGAGTGTCCATTGCGATAACCGGAGTTTCGGCAACTTCGTCTTGAACTATTTCGTTTTGAACAATCTCTGCCTTACGGTCAAAAACAGTATTTGGCTGTTCACTTGTTGCCAATAAATTCTCTACTGCAATTCTCTCAATCGCTTCAACATTTACAGCACTAAGTCCAAAAGACTCGGCAAGGTAATTTTTCTGAGCATTTGGAGAAAATACGATATTATGATCGTCGTTAAGACTTAAAAAACCAATATTGTTAAGAGTCACGGCTTGATTTGTGTCAAGCATCGACTGCCAAATTGCAACTTCGTGCTGAATCATTACCACCGCTTCTTCGTAAGAGATTTTCTCGTGACGAGCGATGTAATTGGCAAGAAGTCCGTCATTACTCTTGATCTGTGCATTGAAAGACAAAAGTTTCTTTGGCGGGAAAAAAGTATGTGTGCCTTGTTGCATCTGTGCCGACTGAGTTTCAGTCAGGAATGCACCAAAACCGGGTACCATAACACATTGGTATCTGTATAAAAGTTGCGAAATGTGCTGTGCGATTTTCATAAAAACAAAGTTAACCAAAGCTTCTGATGAATATAATTTTATCAACAAATTTTATTAACAATTAGCGCAAAATTGTATACATTTCAGTTTCAAATCGATAGCTATGAAAGAAGATGATTTGTTGCACGTTTTGGCGCTTCAGAAAGTGGAAGGCGTAGGCGATGTGCTGGCCAAAAAACTTATTGCGCATTGCGGAAGCGCCGAGGAAGTCTTTAAAACTCCCAAAAATAAACTTGCTTCTATCACTTCAATTAGCTCGATCATCATTAAGAATCTTGCGGATAAATCGGTTTTTGAAAAGGCTGAAAAGGAACTTCAATATATTCAGAATCATCAGATACAAACGATGTATTTTCAGGATGATAATTACCCAATGCGACTAAAACATTGCTACGATGGACCGGTGCTTTTGTTTGGCGCGGGAAATATTGATTTGGAGAATCCACGGATCATCAGCATTGTTGGCACCCGACAAATAACCTCGCACGGAACGGAATTTTGCCGAAAGCTGATTTCAGATCTTGCTCCTTTAAATCCTATTATAGTTAGTGGTTTTGCTTACGGCGTGGACATCGTCGCGCATCAAGCGGCGATGGATATGGGACTTCAGAC
>CBDUDY010000304.1:0-2431 GCA_965366055.1 uncultured bacterium | reverse complement strand
AGCATTGAACGCGTTGACGAATCTGTACATATTAAGGTAGAAGATAATGGTGTGGGAATCGCTACTGCGAATTATCGACATATTTTCGAACCAAAATTCACCACAAAATCTAGTGGAATGGGATTAGGTCTCGGTATTATCAAAAATATTATCGAAAATTACAAAGGAACTATTACATTTGAATCAGAAGTAAATCAAGGAACTGTTTTTACGGTTTCCTTGCCAATTATTAAAAATTAAAAAATCATAGAAATGACATTTGAAAACATACTTATTTCCAAAGAAAATTCGATTCTAACTCTTACAATCAACCGTCCAGAAAAACTGAATGCACTTAACAAAGCGCTTATTCAGGAAATGCACGATGCTATGAAAGAGATCGAGAAAGACAACGAAGTTCGTGTTGTAGTAATTACAGGAAGCGGAGCAAAAGCATTTGTTGCTGGAGCAGATATTTCGGAGTTTTCAGATTTCTCAATAGAAGAAGGTGCGCAACTTGCAGCTCAAGGACAAGAGTTATTATTTAACTTAATCGAAAACTTTTCGAAACCAGTAATTGCGGCGGTTAACGGATTTGCACTTGGTGGAGGATTGGAGCTAGCAATGGCTTGCCACTTCCGCGTTGCATCTGACAATGCCAAAATGGGATTACCCGAAGTATCTCTTGGAGTAATTCCTGGATATGGTGGAACGCAGCGCTTACCTCAACTTGTAGGAAAAGGAAAAGCGATGGAACTTATTATGACTGCTGGAATGCTAACTGCAGATGAGGCTAAAGATCTGAAATTGGTAAACTACGTAGTTACTCAAGAAGAACTTCTTGCTCATTGCTACAGTATTGCTCAAAAGATCATCAAGAACTCTCCAATGGCAATTAGAAAAGCGATCAAAGCGGTAAATGCAAACTTCCAATATGGAGTAAATGGATACGAAACTGAAATCAAAGCTTTTGGATATTGCTTTGGTACTGCAGATTTCAAAGAAGGAACTACAGCTTTCTTAGAAAAAAGAAAAGCAGTTTTCGCTGGGGAATAATTTGGCAAAAGCTTAAAATAGAAAAGGAGCAACTTCAACGGTTGCTCCTTTTGTGTTTTATAAATATCTGAAGTTTAAAATCCTTTTGTTCCACATTCTTCAAAGAAGTTTTCAAGAAATAATTCCATAAATTGATGCCTTTCTTGAGCGATTTTCTTTCCAGTTTCGGTGTTCATTTTGTCTTTTAAGAGTAGCAACTTTTCGTAGAAATGATTAATGGTTGGCGCATCAGATTTTTTATATTCTTCCTTTGTCATTGTCAGATTTGGTTCAATTTCAGGACTGTACAAAGCTCTATTTTTGAAACCTCCATAATTGAAAGTTCGAGCGATTCCCACCGCGCCTATTGCGTCAAGTCGGTCGGCGTCTTGAACAATATCCAGTTCAATAGATTTAAATTTCTGATCGAAGTTTCCGCCCTTGAAGGATATATTTTCGATAATACTAATTACCTGTTCGATCACTTCATTGTCAACTTCGTGCTTAGAAAGAAATTCTCGGGCAATCTGAGGACCTTTGCTTTCGTCTCCGTCGTGAAACTTACTATCGGCAACATCGTGCAACAAAGCGCCTAGTTGAACCACAAGAAGATTGCAATTCTCACCATTAGCAATCTTTACAGCATTGTTCAAAACTCTTTCGGTGTGAAAGTAATCGTGTCCACCTTCGGCATCTTTTAATTGCTGTTTCAAGAATATTTTAGTGTCTTCTATTAATTTTATATCTGCTGTTGTCATTGGAAATTATTGATTTGAAATGCTTGATTTTGTTTATGGGCACGGATTATAAATCCGCGCTATCGGATTAGTGTCATTCTTTGTAATAATTACTTTCGTGACGTAAATAAATTAAATTTTGCAGATGATTCATTTTATTTGGAAAAGGAATTTTTATTAGATTTTCTTTTAATCCGTAATTATTAAAATCGCCGAGTACCTCACCAGATGCCTCAGATAATAATTCAAAGTCATCTTCTGTGGCGTTTGTATCAAAGATACATTGCCAAACAATCTGATCGTTAGAAAATTCCGCAGAAACGCTACGAAGTTCAGGCACAATTTCGCCCCACAAAGCGCGAACACAACTTATAATTAATTTTCTATTATTTTCGATTTCAGAACTGCTCATAATTCTATGTAAATTTTTGACATAACAATCACGGAAATTATGGAGTTGTGTCAGGTTGATGTTTGATTTTCTTTACGAGCACGGATTGCAAATCCGCGCTATCGATGTAGATAAATCCGCGCTATCGAGTCGATTTTAGTCCGACATATCTTTATTAATTTAGAAACTGCCTTACTCGCACAAGTCTCGAGCTAATTTCTTTCGGCGAAAGCCAAAAAAAATCTTCTTTAAAAAGAAAATGTTGGAATCGAAGCGCAAACTTCAAATC
>CBDUDY010000303.1:0-2433 GCA_965366055.1 uncultured bacterium | reverse complement strand
TTTCTGTTTTTGAAGCAGGAGAAATTCCAAAACTCCATGAAGGTGCAATGCCTCATTGGGAATTGGTAAAAAAATATGACATTATTGATTTTGAATTAGGAACTAAAATCGCTGGAGCAGGATTTCCTGTTTACAAGGGGAAAGGTGCCAAATTACAGCGTGCGCTTATCAACTACTTCTTAGACAAAAATACAGAAGCTGGTTACAAAGAAATGCAAGTGCCTCACGTTGTAAACGAAGCTTCTGGTTATGGGACTGGACAATTGCCAGACAAAGAAGGACAGATGTACCACATTGGTATTGATGATCTTTATTTGATTCCAACTGCCGAAGTTCCTGTAACTAATATCTTTCGCGATACCATAATTGCCGAAGCAGATTTACCTGTTTTATGCACAGCCTACACGCCTTGTTTTCGACGAGAAGCGGGATCTTATGGTGCACACGTTCGTGGTTTGAATAGACTTCATCAATTTGATAAGGTAGAAATAGTACGCGTGGAGCATCCAGACAATTCTTATAAAGCTCTTGACGGAATGGTTGAGCACGTAAAAGGGATTTTGGACGAACTTAAATTACCATATAGAATTCTTCGTCTTTGTGGCGGCGATATGGGTTTTACTGCTGCTCTTACCTATGATTTTGAAGTTTTCTCAACAGCGCAAGATCGTTGGTTGGAAATTAGTTCTGTGTCAAACTTTGAAACTTTTCAGGCAAATCGCTTGAAGTTAAGATTTAGAGACAAAGACGGAAAAAATCAGCTGGCACATACTCTTAACGGAAGCTCTTTAGCCTTGCCGAGAGTATTGGCGGGGATCCTTGAAAATTATCAAACTGAAGATGGAATTATTATTCCAGAAGTACTGAGATCTTACACAGGTTTTGATATTATAAATTAGGAAAGAATTAATAAGCTGCGAGATGCGGTTGGGTAGAGAATTGGGTATATTTAGTTCCTAAAAATTAGAAATTTTATAATGAAAAGTATATTCTTCTTTCTGAGTTTGCTGTTTTCTGCTGGTGTGCTTGCCCAAAGTGAGCAGTTGGCGCAGCATTACTATGATAAAGGAGAGTTTGAAAAAGCGAAACTTGGTTATGAGGAGTTGTCTAAACAGCAGCCCTCAAACGGTTTCTATTTTTTACGGCTTGTAGAATCTCAGCAACAGCTTGAGGAATACACAATCGCCGAAACACTTTTGCTAAACCGCTATAAAACTTTTAAACAGCCTGCACTACTAGTAGAGATTGGTTACAACTACCAACTGAAAAAAGAAGATGCCAAAGCCAAAAAATACTATGAGGAAGCAATAGCTAGCCTAGAGAAAAATTCAAACGAAATTTATAGTATTGCGGGAACTTTTGAGAAAAAGGTTCTTGTAGACTATGCCTTACGTGCGTATGAAAAAGCAATTGCAATTGAGCCGAAATACAACTTCAATTACAGGATGGCTCTGTTGTACGGACAGAGTGGGAATGTGGATAAGATGATCTCTACTTTTCTCGATGAAGCTTTTATCAATCAAACGTCGTTAATAAACATTCAGAATCAGCTATCACGATTCCTTGCCGATGATCACGAAGATGCTTTTAGCAACAGCTTAAGAAAAGCATTGTTAGTAAGAGTTCAGAAAGAGCAAGATATTTTCTGGAATGGATTTTTGAGTTGGTACTTTGTGCAGAAAAAAGAATTTGCAAAAGCTTTTATTCAGGAAAAGGCGATTTTCAAGAGAAATCCACAAAGTCTGTCAAATATTCTCAATCTCGCACAGCTTTCAATCGAGGAAAAAGATTCAGAAACCTCTAGAAGTATTCTCAATTTTATTTTGGAAAGCACTTCAGACTCCGAAGTTTTGCTTCAAGCTCATTACTATCTTTTGGAAATGGACATCGCAGAAGCGACAATTCAAAATCAGAAGAAAATTGAACAGAATATTCAAACCGTGCTGAATCAATTTGGCGTAAGCCGAAATACTTTAAAAATTCAATTGCTTCAAGCGCACTTTCTGGCTTTCGAATTAAATGAAATTCCAAAAGCTAAGGAAATTATAGATAATGCGTTGAAGCTTCCGCTAAATAATTTTGAACAAGCCGATGTAAAAATGGAAATGGCGGATATATTTCTGCTTCAGCAAAAGTTTAATCAAGCTCTATTATATTATACCCAAATCGAAAACGACCTAAAAAACGATCCTATGGGTCACGAAGCAAGTCTTAAAGCTGCTAAAACCAGTTATTTTAAAGGTGATTTTGATTGGGCTCAAAAGCAATTTGGAACCTTGAAAACTGCGGTTTCTCAATTAATTGCCAATGATGCATTGGAATATTTTTTACTAATAAATGACAGCAACGTTGCTGACTCAACTCAGGTTGCGTTAAAACAATATGCAAAAGGTGACTATTTAAAATATCAAAATAAAAATCAAGAAGCGCTCA
>CBDUDY010000302.1:0-2461 GCA_965366055.1 uncultured bacterium | reverse complement strand
GCATTGGTTTCTTGAATTCTGTCGATAAAATTTTCTGCACAAATCTGCTCCATATCTTCAAAAGATCCAGAGTTGGTAGACATTGAATGGATTAGATAGTAAGCGATATCAATATCTTGAGGAATATTTTTCAAAGTTTCTTTGTCAAGAAAATCTACTTCGGCAACTTCGATGTTGGGAGAATTATATTGATTTCTGAAACGTCTCGCATCTCGAGCAGTACAAACTATGTGATGTCCTTGCTCAAGTAATACTGGTAAAAGTCGTTGTGCAATATATCCAGTTGCTCCGGTAAGTAATATTTTCATAAATCAGAAATTTTGAATTTTGTGAGCTTTTGAAACTTGGAAGAATTCACTCTATTTCAAACTCCCACTAAAGTTACTAAGATACTGCCGCAGTTGCGCACCGCTGTTACAAAATTTGCAGTTTATTTCTGATATACTTTTTGAAAAATCATACTTTAAATTAATTGGAGTATATAACGATTTCCATATTCTTGGATTTCAGTTTAGTTCTGAAGTAGTAGACACTAGCAAAGTCAATTAGCGAAATACATAATTTTCTGATCTTTATTTTCGGTATGAAAGATGGATTGGGCAATAGACACTAGCGGAGCGAACGGGCAAAGCTATAAGGCTAAAAAATATAAATGTTTTGAAATCTACTTCTGCATTCCTTTAGTCGACATTTTCTTCTTCTTTCCAAATTGCTTTGGAGGCTTTGTTTGTAGTGAAACTATTTTAAAGGTTGAATCAAATTCGGAAGTTTTCAAGTTGTTAGAAGTGATTTTTAAAAGGAAATTTTCATCAACATAAAATTTTGAATAGTCGGAATTAATAACATTTTCATTAATTTGAAAAATTAGAGAATCAGGAGCTACTTTAAAATACTTTAATGCTAAATCCTGTAATGTGATGAAATTTGGTTCATAATCGGACTTCAATTTTATGGATATAGTTCCATTATACTGGATGCCATCTTTTTCAAATGGATCTTTTCTAACCCTAACGGTTTCAATTTTGCCGTGATCAATAGTAACTAACATTTCCGAATTAAAAGTCAAATCGTTAACTAAATAAAAAACCGGTTGAGGTAAAGAATTCCATTTTACGGGTTGATGAAGGATGTTAATTTCCTGCTTCGTTTCTTCAGAATATTTATTGCTTTTTACTGATTTTGACTGAGCAAAAGATTGAAATGTAAAAAGCGATACTAATGTGACAAAGAAAAGTTGTTTCATATTATGATGGTAGAATTTCTAAATGACGATCGGCAGGAATTGATTTTAAAACAGCATCTAATTGCTGTAACCCTTTGGCGTCAAGAAGCTGTGTGTTAATGACTAATTTAGAATTTTCTGTTATTAAAGTGTAATCTCCAGCAAACTTTTTGAATTCAATTACTTCGGCAATCACAATCGATTTGCCAAGTGGCTGAACATTTATAACGCCATCTCTAATCAATAATCCTGCTTTAGAATACATAAAAAAGTATAGATAAATATATCCTATTCCAAATAGTAAATAACCATAATTGAAAATATAATTATCAGGATTATTAAAAAATCCGATAATTGAAAGTACTATAAATGCAATACCGAGGAATCGGTTGAGACGAATTCCTTTATAGTTGTAAGGAATTATGATTTTGTCTGATGCAATTAATTCTGCATTCATAATCAGCTTATTGAAATTTAAAGATACAAATTACGCAGTTATAATTAAAAGAAAATTAATCTAACAAAAAATTGACTATTTATACATTTATATTTTTTTTGGAAATAAGCGATTTTACTTTTCTAAGCTTAAAAGTTATAATATTTTTTCTAAATCTTGCTTTCCAACAATTGCCATAATATCTACTGTATCCTCATTTATTTTAAAAAATATACTATCAGAACCACAAACGCAACGTCTGTACCCAGTCTTAATTGAATTTACTGATTCAAAAGAGTAGGGTCTTTCTGCAATTATTTCAAAATACTTGAAAAATGATTCATAATACTTATCAGCTTGCTTTTCTCCAAATCTCAGCACGCCATAATGATATATTCTGATTAAATCTTCCTTTGCTTCGGTAGTTAATTTGTATTTAGCCATTTAATGATGATTTGGCTTGGGCTAAAATTTGTTCTTTCGTATCAGTCGTAAAACCGCTTTTTTCAGCTCTTTCTAATTTAGCTCTAATCCAATCCACTTGTACTTGTTGACTTCTAGCTTGTCTTATCAAGTCATTTACGAGTTCGCTTTTACTCGAGTACTCTTCTTTTTCTACTTGCTCCTTTAACCAATCATCATTAGGTTCTGTTAACGAAATACTTTGCCTTGCCATAATAGTGTTGTTTGCTGTAAATATACACCAAAAACGCACCAAAACATATTTCTGAACTTTCTAAATTTGGCATTCTTTCACAGTAGTAATATCTTGAATGGCCTATTGCCTAGCCCTGATGGGAACG
>CBDUDY010000301.1:0-2465 GCA_965366055.1 uncultured bacterium | reverse complement strand
CCTTTAGAACCTGGTTACGGATTGACCGTTGGTAATGCACTTAGAAGAGTTTTGCTTTCCGCATTGGAAGGATACGCAATCACATCTGTACGAATTGAAGGTGTGGATCATGAGTTTTCGACTATTTCAGGAGTTGTAGAAGATGTTACTGAAATGATCTTGAACCTTAAGCAAGTACGTTTCAAACGTCAGATTGAGGATGTAGATAACGAAACAGTTACTATATCAGTATCAGGTAAAGATCAGCTTACAGCTGGAGATTTTCAAAAGTTTATCTCTGGATTCCAGGTTTTAAACCCGGAACTTGTAATCTGTAACCTTGATAGCAAAATCAATTTGAACATGGAGCTTACTATCGAAAAGGGTAGAGGTTATGTTCCTGCAGAAGAAAACAAAAAACAAAATGCAGCTATCGGAACTATTTTTACTGATTCTATTTTTACACCTGTTAAGAATGTAAAATATTCAATCGAAAATTTCCGTGTAGAGCAGAAAACAGATTACGAAAAATTAGTTTTCGAAATCAAAACTGATGGATCTATCAATCCTAAAGACGCTTTAACTGAAGCTGCTAAAACGTTGATACATCACTTCATGTTGTTCTCTGATGAAAGAATTACCCTAGAAGCTGACGAAATTGCACAGACTGAGTCTTACGACGAAGAATCTTTACACATGAGACAATTACTTAAAACCAAATTGGTTGATATGGATCTGTCTGTACGTGCACTGAACTGTCTGAAAGCAGCAGAAGTTGACACTTTAGGTGATTTAGTATCATTCAACAAAAACGACCTAATGAAGTTCCGTAACTTCGGTAAGAAATCTTTAACTGAACTAGATGAACTAGTTGCTGTGAAGAACCTTACTTTCGGAATGGACTTGGCAAAATATAAATTAGATAAAGAATAAATTACTTCATATTTTGATCTCCAAAGCGGATAGTATCAAGATGAAAGTATAAAAAACACGTCATGAGACACGGAAAAAAATTCAATCACCTTAGCAGACAGACTGCACATAGAAAAGCTATGCTTGCAAATATGGCTTGTTCTCTTATCGAGCACAAACGTATTAACACAACTGTCGCTAAAGCAAAAGCGCTTAAACAATTTGTTGAGCCTTTAATTACAAAGTCAAAAGAAGATACAACTCACAATCGTCGTATCGTATTTGCAAAACTTCGCAGCAAATATGCTGTTACTGATCTTTTTAGAGATGTAGCTGCAAAAGTTGGAGACAGACCAGGTGGATACACTCGTATCATTAAAGTTGGTAACCGTCTTGGAGATAATGCTGATATGGCAATGATCGAATTAGTTGACTTCAATGAACTTTACACAGGTGGTAAAAAAGAAGTTAAAAAAGCTAAAAGCCGTCGTGGTTCTAAAGCTAAAAAAGCAGACGAAACTGAAGTTGCAACGGAAGAAGCTCCTGCAGTTGAGGATGACAAAAAAACTGACGCTGCTGAGTAATCAACATGCTGCAATTTTAAATAAATTTAGGGTAGACTTTTCGAAGTTTATCCTTTTTTTTTGGGCGAGACCTTCGCCAGAGCGTTTATTGCGAGCAAGATATTGCAATGTTCTCAATATTCAATAGGTGTTACCAGAAGGCTCAGGTCGGGCTTTCCATTCCCAATCTTTTTTGTAGCATTTGCTGCGCAAAGCCACAAAAAAGGATTTCCACTTCTATCCCTCTCGCAAAACGGGCGTAGTATGAAGAAAATTTTGCCACTAAGCTCTTATGAAAATAGAGTGATATGGAATAAGCTGTGAATGCAAAGCGTTAATGTTTCCATCCTCGTAGCAGATCTTTAGTATCGATTCGCTATTAGCGTGTTGTATTTGATTTGTTCTTTGTCGAAATCACGATCTAGGGAAATAATTTTTGATTTCTCGTGCTCGTTTGCAACGAGTACCTAGTTTGTAAAAAAACGGAATCGCAGCTTCTGTGACGCAGATTAATCAAGGATCTACACCGTTAAGCACGATATTTTCCGCATTTAATTCATAATCAATGGCACTTTGTAAGGAGTATATTCAAAATAATGCTTCTATTTTTTAGTATAAACATAAATTTACAAACCCACGAGGATTTTTCTATTATTTGCCGTAAATTTGCACAATTAAAATTGCCAGAAATACTCGAAAGCATATTTAAATAATACAACACAACAACTACTTAATGAAATATTCAAAACGTAACAAAGCTGTTCTACTTTTAAGTGATGGAACCATCTTTCATGGTAAATCAATCGGAATCGAAGGTAAAGTGTCAGGAGAAGTTTGCTTCAATACTGGGATGACGGGATATCAAGAGATATTCACAGATCCTTCTTATTTCGGACAGATAATGGTTGCTACGACGCCGCACATCGGAAATTATGGTGTAATGGAGGATGAAGTAGAATCAGACCAAATTATGATTAGAGGACTTGTTTGTAAAAACTTTAGTTTCAATTT
>CBDUDY010000300.1:0-2466 GCA_965366055.1 uncultured bacterium | reverse complement strand
AACGCTTTGTAAATAATCTTTTTTCATAATATTGGTGTTTGAATTTTAATAAAAATAACTTTTAATGGGCTGATCTTCAATTGATTTATAAATGTACAAATTTGAATAACACCATATTTTTTTATAACATTTTTTTGGAGCTTTATCCTGCTGTCCACTATATCTTTCCTGCCCAAAATAAGGGGCAGGAAAGGATGCCGTTCCCATCAGGGCTAGGAGATTTTGCCATTTTACAACCAACTTTAATTTCGTCAAGGCCCAACAATCTATAATTAGAAGAAGCTGTCGAATTGAGTTATTATTTACATAAAAGAATCGTTTAATAATTACTTGTAATGAAAATTCACTAAAATAGGTCGCAACAATTGCAATGTTAAATATTTTATAACACATTGATTATAAGTTGATTATTTGAATTGCAAACCAAATTGTTAACTACCTTTATATAGGATTTACATCTTTAAGATAGATAAATCGACATTACCTCGCTTGAGATTCAGAAAACTAAAAAGAATCTCTAGCACTTTCGCCGATTTATTCAAGACTCAATACCTAGACAGTTTTTTTTCGTGATCAATAACACATAAATAGATTCGTAAATTGTTAGCAAAGCGATCTTTTACTTAGGACTGAATCTCCCCAAATTCAGCCGATAAAATGGTAGAATAGAAGCAAAAAAAACTTGCAAAGCATTAGCCAATTTGGATGTTAATTCAAGAAACATTTTAAAAAATTTATGCCATGAAAAATTTAAAAAATTATTCAAAAATTGCATTGGCAATTTTTGGATTTTTGATGATGTCAGCAACTAGTTTTGCACAAGCCGCCAAAGTTGTTGAGATTAAAGGTTCTGATCAGATGAAGTTTTCTGTTGAAAGTATTCAGGCGACACCGGGTCAAAAAATTACGGTTAAGCTAAGTAATGATAGTAAGTTTCCAGCAAATGCAATGTCTCACAATTTTGTATTACTAAAAGAAAATGTAGATGCAGCGGCGTTTGACAAAGCAGCAATGACGCACGCTAAAGAAGGCTATCTAGATCCTAAATTAAAAGATCAGATGATTGCCCACACAAGTATGATTGCTGGTGGAAAAACCGCAGAAGTTACTTTTAATGCTCCTAAAAAACCAGGTAAATATATGTATATCTGCACATTTCCTGGGCACTTTGGCGCGGGAATGAAGGGAATTCTAACGGTTAAATAAGGTATTGTTTCGGCAATATTTTTGTCTTTAATGTGGATTTTCAAAAAAAAACAGTAACTCCAACTAGCGTCGAATGGTGTTTTATTAACGGTTCTTCGCGCAAGGGATGGGAACGGCATCCTTTGCTGCCTAGAGAAATTTTCTAATTTAAAATAAAATTTCTGGCAGCAAAGATATAGAGTACAGCCCGACCTGAGCCACACGAAATCTTCAATTTTTAGAAGAGAATTTCTGGCGAAGGTTGCGCCCAAAAAAACAGAAAATTTCTTATTTAAAAACTTCAAAATACCTTAATACTCTACTGTTTGTAGAGGTTTTTATCAATTAATAATACTAAATACAAGAAAATGAAATCACTTAAAAGTATCTCTGTAGCGCTATTATTTGTAGCAGCTATGTCTTCGATGCCTGCAATGGCGCAAGCAAAAAGTACTCCTAAACTTACAGATCCGGAAATTGCGTCGGTGGCTGTAGTTGCGAATCAGATTGATGTGGAATATGCGAAAATTGCGCTGATGAATTCCAAAAATGCGGCGACTCGAAAATTTGCCCAAACGATGATTGACGATCATACTGCGATTATTGCTAAAGCTGTGGCATTAACAAAAAAATTGGGGGTAACTCCGAAAGATAATGCGGTAAGTAAAAGCTTGATGGACGGCGCCAAAAAAATGAAAATGACCTTGAAAAATGAAAAAGGTGCGGCATTTGACAAATCGTATATTGACAATGAAGTGAAGTATCACGAGGCTGTAATTGCGACAATTAAGGATGTTTTGATTCCGCAAACGCAAAATGCCGAGTTGAAAGATTTGCTTAAAAGTGTGATGCCATTGCTAGAACATCACTTGGAAATGGCGAAAATGGAAATGGAAAATCACAAATAAAAGATGACATGAAATCAGCTATAATAAACAAATGTTGGTATTTTTGGATGACAAGTTTTGTGGTTTTTGCTAGCTTAAACTTAGCTCAAAGCCAAATATTTCTCGCTAATCCGTTGCCTAAAGCTGTTGCGAAAGTGAATACTTTAGTAGCGGTAAGCAAAGTGCATACTGTGATTATAAATGGGATGACTTTTGATCCTGCGGAAATGCATCTGAAAAAAGGTGATTTTGTCACCTGGGAAAATAAGGATATCGTTGCTCATAATATTACGGAGTTTCCAACTAATAGATGGAATTCGGGTACTTTGGCAAACGGCAAATCTTGGAAAATGAAAGTAGACAAATCATTTGATTATTATTGCAGTATTCATCC
>CBDUDY010000299.1:0-2470 GCA_965366055.1 uncultured bacterium | reverse complement strand
GCTAAAAACAATAAGCTTTCTTTAGTAGGTTCGATATCTCTAGGCACTGGTGCGATGATTGGTGCTGGCATATTTGTTCTTATGGGGCAAATCGCAGAATTGGTAGGAGATCTATTTCCCGTTGCTTTTATTGCAGGCGCCGTTGTTGTTGGTTTTAGCTCATATTCGTACGTAAAGTTTTCGGATGCTTTCCCTTCCTCGGGAGGAGTAGTCAAATTTTTAAATAAATCGTACGGACCAGGAACTACAACAGGGGTCTTTTCTTTATTGATGTATGTTTCAATGGTAGTTTCCCAAAGTTTGGTTGCAGGTACTTTCGGATCCTACACACTTCGGTTGTTTCCTGAACGTTTTTCGGGATATGCTTCCATTCTTGGTGTACTACTATTAGTGATGGTATTTATTGTGAATATTTTAGGCAACAAAGTCATTGGAACTACAGCTACTTTTACCGCGGTTATAAAAGTACTTGGTATCGCACTGCTAGCAATAGCAGGTTTACTGATTTCAGGATTTGCAGATATTACTGGAAATTATATCCCAAAAAATCCCGAAGAATTACCGATTGGAATTGGTTTTATTGCTTCATTAGCATTAGCAATTCTAGCCTACAAAGGGTTCACAACCATTACTAATCAAGGTGGAGATATAGTAAATCCTCACAAAAACTTAGGGCGATCTATAATAGCATCTATTCTTATCTGTAGCGTTATTTATGTAGCATTAGCACTTGCTGTGGCGGGAGGATTAAGCATCCCTGAAATAATTAAGGCAAAGGATTACGCTTTAGCTGCAGCAGCAGAACCTGTATTTGGAAAATGGGGTACTTGGATTACAGTAGCTATTGCAATTATCGCAACCTTTTCAGGTGTGATTGCAAGTGTATTTTCTTCCTCTCGACTTTTGGGAATGTTAAGCAATATGAAACAAGTTCCCTCTCTAAAAAGATTTGGAAATTTTAAAAATCCTGCACTGATATTCACAGTTTCTCTTGCAATACTATTAACAATTTTTTTCGACTTAACAAGAATTGCATCAATTGGAGTCATTTTTTATTTAATTATGGACATTGCAATACATTGGGGCTTGTTGCGCCACCTTAAAGAGGAAGTAGATTTTTTACCTATCATTCCACTTATAGCAATCATTTTAGACATAGTAGTTCTTTCAGCATTTCTTTATGTTAAATTAATAAACGATCCTTTCGTACTAATTGTAGCAGCGATAGGAATCTTTCTAATGATTGTTTCAGAACGGTTTTTTATGATTTCGCATACAGATGACGAAGGGAATATGCAGATGGGAATAGATGATAATAAACCTAGTAATGAAACAATGTAACAACTATTTCGTACTCGAAATTATGGAATACAAAAATGGAATGCAAACAATTTAAAGAAGGCGTAAAAACAGTATTTATAAAATAATAATAACAATTAAAAATCAAAATCATGAAACAGCAAATAACAATTAAAGGTATGTCCTGTGGAGGTTGTGTAAAAAGTGTAGAAAAAGCGCTTCAAACGATTGACGGTGTACAAACAGCAACTGTATCGCTTGATCCACCACAAGCCAATTTACAAACGGATCACATAATTAGCAATGAGCAACTAAAAGATGTCCTCTCAAAGGCAGGTAATTACGGTATTTCGGAGAGTTCAGACGGTGATAATACACCAAAAAAATCTGGAGGTTCTTGTTGTTGCTAGTGAAAATACCGTAAAGATTAGAAAAAGCGTATGTAGTAGACTGGATAAATAACGTCGAATTTCGTTTTCCTGTCTACTAAATATGCTTCGTTATTAGATAAAAATTTGGAATTTAAAAAACACAAAATGAAAAATATAGCAGTTATTGGATATGGAGTTATCGGAAAACGCGTGGCTGATGCCATCAACCTTCAAGATGATATGCAGCTTGTAGGTGTGTGCGATATCATCAGCGATTGGCGGATTCAAAATGCAGTAAGAAAAGAGTACGACATCTATTCAGCAACATCCGAAGCTAATACTCAAATGACTGAGGCAGGTATTCCACTAAAAGGTAGTATGCAAGATCTTCTGTCAAAAGTAGATCTCGTTGTGGACTGTACACCCAAAAAAATAGCAGCAGAAAATGTCAAGATATATAAAGAAAAAAAACTAAAATTTATTGTTCAAGGTGGAGAAAAACACGAAACGACAGGACATTCATTTAGTTCGGAAAACAATTACGAATCAGCTCTAAATATAGCTTCAACCAGAGTCGTTTCCTGTAATACCACCTCGATTCTGAGAACATTAACTGCTCTAAAAAGAGCTGGTTTATTGGATTATGCTCGAGGTACACTTTTAAGAAGGGCGACAGATCCGTGGGAAAGCCATCTAGGTGGAATTATGAACACAATGGTTCCAGAAAGAGATATTCCGAGCCATCAAGGTCCTGATGCTCAAAGTGTCGATCCTGATTTGGATGTAATCACTGCCGCAGT
>CBDUDY010000298.1:0-2489 GCA_965366055.1 uncultured bacterium | reverse complement strand
TTAAATCTAAAAATAATTTAATTTTTTAAATAATGCCAACAAACAAAAAAACAAAAATTGTCGCAACCTTAGGACCCGCATGCAGTAGTGTAGAGGTTATAAAAGATATGATTGACGCCGGCGTAAATGTATTCCGAGTCAATTTTTCGCACGCAGACTATGATGATGTTTTAGAAAAAGTAAACATAATTAGAGATTTAAATGCAAAATACGGCTACACTACAGCGATACTTGCCGACCTTCAAGGTCCTAAATTAAGAGTAGGTGTCATGAAGGAAGATTGCGTTGTTGTAGCAGGTGACACGATCACATTTACGACAGCTGAAGACATTCCAGGGACTCGTCATAAAGTTTATATGAACTATAAAGAGTTCCCAAAAGATGTAAATCCTGGAGAGAGAATTCTACTTGATGACGGAAAACTAATTTTTGAAGTTCTTTCTACAAATAGAACTACAGAAGTAGAAGCAATCGTTATTCAAGGTGGTCCTCTAAAATCCAAAAAAGGGGTAAATCTACCCAATACAAAAGTTTCATTACCGGCTTTAACGCCAAAAGATGTACGTGATGCGCTTTATGCAATAGAATTGCAGGTGGATTGGATTGCACTATCGTTTGTACGTACTGCCGAAGATTTGATGGAGCTTCAAGCACTTATCGCTGAACATTCTCCACATAAAATTCCAATTATCGCCAAAATCGAAAAGCCAGAAGGAGTTGAAAACATTGACAAAATTGTCGCTTACTGCGATGGACTTATGGTTGCTCGTGGAGATCTAGGTGTAGAAGTTCCTGCACACGAAGTACCATTAATCCAGAAAAAACTAGTTCATAGAGCAAAAACAGCTAGAATCCCGGTGATAATTGCAACACAAATGATGGAAACGATGATCACCACACTTACTCCGACGAGAGCCGAAGTAAATGACGTTGCCAATTCTGTTATGGATGGTGCAGATGCAGTAATGCTTTCTGGCGAAACTTCTGTAGGTAATTATCCTGTACAGGTAATTCAGAAAATGACTCAAATTATTGAAGCAGTAGAGGATTCTCCGCTAATTCAAGTTCCTCAAAATACACCACAAATTCGTACCAAACGATTTATTACAAAATCGATTTGCCACCACGCGGCAATGATGGCAAATGTCATCAAGGCAAAAGCAATTTGTACCCTTACAAATAGTGGGTATACTGCTTTTCAAATTTCGGCTTGGAGACCGCAAGCACACATTTTAGTATTTACTTCAAATACGCGAATTCTTACGCAGCTGAGTCTTTTATGGGGAGTGCGTTCCATGTTTTACGACAAGTTTGTAAGTACTGATGACACGGTAACCGATGTAAATCAAATTGCAAAAGACAGAGGGTATGTAGAAAAAGGAGATATGCTGATCAATTTAGCAGCGATGCCCGTTGCAGAAAAAGGGATGGTAAATACGCTGCGTATTTCAGAAATTCTAGATTAATCTTTCGGTTGCAAAACAAAACTACTTTTTTATATATTTACAAATAAAAAAACATCCAAATGAAATTCGAATCTAGTAATCCATTCCTTAAAAATAAGGAGTTTAGCGGAAGCAGAAATTCTGCTAGTATAACTACTCACGAAGGAGTTATTATTCGCGACGACGAGATGACCGTTAGCGGTACGATGAATAAAAGCTTTTTATTGCTGGCACTTATTGTAGCAGCTGCAGCAATTACTTGGAGTATGGCTTTTAATGGCGACAATGTGATGCCAATTGCCATTGGTGGCGCAGTTGCAGGTTTGGTTGCCGTTTTAATAGCCGCTTTTAAACCGCAATTATCAGCATATTTAGGACCTGCATACGCGATAGCGCAAGGACTTTTTTTAGGTGCTATTTCAGCAATTTTTGAAGCTCAATATCCAGGCATTGTTGTAAATGCTGTTGGAGCAACTTTTGTAACTTTTATGGTATGTTTCGGACTTTATAAGTATAAAATTGTAAAAGTTACACAGCAATTTAGATCAATCGTTATTGCCGCCACCCTTGCTATCGTTACGTTTTACGTAATAGGTTGGGTACTTTCAATGTTTACAAGCTTCACTCCTATTCACCACGGAAATTCCCTGATGAGTATCGGAATTAGCGTTTTTGTAATCATTGTGGCAGCTCTGAATCTATTTTTAGATTTTGATATGATCGAAAAAGGAGCTGAGCAGAAACAACCAAAATATATGGAATGGTTTGGCGCAATCGGCCTAATGGTAACCCTAGTTTGGCTGTACGTCGAATTCCTGAGATTGCTTTCAAAACTATCTTCAAGAGACTAATTACCTATTGAAATATCTTTTTTTGGAGCTATTTCCGGCTGTCCACTGTATCTTTTGCGAGCCTGCAAAAAGCAGTCTCGCAAAAGGATGCCGTTCCCATCCGGGCTAGGGCATTAGTTTTCAAAATAACACTTCAGTTATAAAAAAAAACGGACAATTTCTCAGATGAGGAATTGTCCATTTTTTTTATGCG
>CBDUDY010000297.1:0-2513 GCA_965366055.1 uncultured bacterium | reverse complement strand
CCTATTTTCACAGGAAAAGGCAATAAGTCTGATTGCAAAATCCGCTCAAATCTTTCCTCTAAAAATAATATCTCAATTGAATCTCCTTCTTGAATAGCTTTTAATTCTAATTTTAAAAAATTCAAAATATGGCGCTTCGCAACCTCAAAAGCCAACAGATTCCGACCTTTTTTGATTTCGCCTTTTTTATAGACATTGAGAAATTGATTAACCACTTCATCATCAATTTTTGAAATACACAATTTGATATCCTCTTCGTTCTGTACTTTCCCAATTAATGGCTCATAAAGTACTGCAAGAGTTTCGTGAATAATCGTGCCAAGGGTGTTGAGCGCAATATTTTCTTCGACATCCTCCATATCACTAATAGATAGTATTTTCTGAAAATAAAACTGCATCGGATTACGGATATAACTTGTAAGTGCTGACGGTGAGAATCCACTAATCGCAATTTCTGCTAAGCGCTTCATTACGCTATCAGTTTTCTCTATTATGAAATCTTTTGCAGCAACTTCTGGAACATAAGGAGTAAAAATTTCATTTGTAAGATTGTGCAAAGCCTTTTTCTCTACTTGAAGCTGCGTAATAAAACGACTCTTCTCTCCCCCATCCAGACCTTCACTTTCTGTGTTATAAAGTAAATAAACATTTTTCGCTCTTTGAATTAGATGATAAAAATGGTAGGTATAAATGGCATCTTTCTCTTTAAAGGTTGGCAGACCTAATTCTTTCTTTACATCGTAAGGAATAAATGAATTTTGAGATTTCCCTGCTGGGAATTTCCCTTCATTCATTGAAGTGATAATAACAGTATCAAAATCCAATACACGCGTTTCTAGCACGCCCATGAGCTGTAATCCTTCTAGTGGCTCACCTTCAAAAGAAACTTCGGCAAGATCAATTACTTGTTTATAAATAGATGTTAGTGTCTCAATCGTATTGCTGCTGTCGTGCTCACTAAAGTAATTTCTAATCTTATTTAGAACTTTATAAATAGAATAGATAAATGCCTTAGTTAGCTTCTCTTGATTATTATCAGTTAATAAAGACTCTTTTAGCGTAAGCAATAAAGAAGAAAGATTATTTAAAACGTCTAATGCGCCAGTATCCCATTTTGAGAAAAGAATATTAAACAAATCATTTCCTTCACCGTGAATTGAAATCAAAGTTTGATGTGCAATAAAAGTGAAGTTATTTCTGCGAATATCCTTGACGAGATTTTCAGCTCCTGCATTTGCAGAAATTAAAGGATGTGTTAAAACATCGACCACATCTTTGTAATAAAATACATAAGATTTGGCATTTCGCGCCAAAGCGTTGCTATGCATCTTGAACAGTTTGGAAATCAGGATTTGAACTGGATTATTTTTTCCTGAATATCCCATCGTAATATTCAGACGATCTACCTGCGCAGGCAAAGCGTGAAGTACAGGAAGTAAAAGATTCTCGTCACCTAAAACGACTGCCACTTTATTTAGGGTTGTTACATCCTCGGCAGTAATACTTTCCAAAATGCTTCCTACGATTTTCGCTTGACCTATGGACTTAGAAGTTCCGATTACTTTAATATTTTTCTCTTGCGAAAAATCGTCAAAAATCCATTCAAAAGGATTCGACTTATAATGCTTCCAAGAATCTTTAAATCTTCGCACGAAAAGCCCAGCATCGTGCTGTCTATCTTTTATAAATGCTTGATCAATATCCCAATAAATTTCAGCTTTATTTGCAGCAATTAAATTTTGAATAATAACTTCTTCTGCAGCATTCAATGCGTTAAAACCAGCAAAGACAAAAGTTACTTCAGTAGGCAAACTATTTGCAAAATGATTAATATTCGCAACAGCCTCCCTGTAAATTAGCCCTTGATAACCAACTTTTTTCTCTTTTAAATGTCCGTATAATCCGCGGTAATATTCAATTAGAAGATTATAAAACTTTAGATATTTGTCAATAAGTTTTGTGCGCTTTTCTGCGTCGACAGACCAGTGCTTAATATCTTCTATATCTTTCAGGTAGGACAAAACGTGATTTGGATTGAGTAAATATCTGTCAATCTCATTAAAATCTTGAAGAATAATTTTCGCCCAATTTGCAAACTGTTCAAAAGATTCCTTTTTATCGACAGGCACAATTGTCGTATAGACTTCAAAAAATTCAAATAAAAGCTCAATAGAATCAATCGACCTTATTCCAGCTATATCTTGGATAAAGTCTTCAATGCTGATGATGTTAGGTGCGAAAACGTTCTTATCTATTTGCTTTTTAAAAGCTTCAATAAGGAAAACCCGGGCTCTCTTATTAGGCAGTACGATTGTAAGATTATCAAAATATTGAGTGTCGCCCGCGAGAAGTTTTGCGGCAATTTGCTCGAGGAATGGAGTAGATGTCATATTATAAATATAAAAAAAAACGCCCCATAAATGGGGCGTTTCTATAACTATTTACAAAGAGAATTATTCTTTGATTAGCAATACCTCAACACGTCTGTTGTTAGCTTTACCTTTAGCAGTTTT
>CBDUDY010000296.1:0-2514 GCA_965366055.1 uncultured bacterium | reverse complement strand
GCTATTTTGTATCTTTGCCAAGCAAAAATTTGATGTATTAAATCTTTAAACAAATAACAATGCCAAAAGGAATTTATAGCGTGCCTAAAGCGTATAATGAGGTTGTAAAATCTTATGCGCCAGGGACTAAGGAGAGAGAAGAAGTTTTGAAAGAGTACAAAGCGATGTACAACAGTACTGTTGATATTCCGTTGTATATTGGTCAAGAAGAGATTCGCACCGGTAATACAAAACCACTTTTTCCACCATACGATCACAAACATAATTTAGGTCAGTACCACCTTGCTGACAAGCCTCTTGTAGAAAAAGCAATTGCATCTGCACTTGAAGCGCGTACAAAATGGGCGTCTTTAGCTTGGGAGCACCGTGCTTCTATCTTCTTGAAAGCGGCTGAATTGCTTGCGGGACCTTACCGTGCAAAAATCAATGCTTCGTCTATGATTGCTCAGGCAAAAACTGTGCACCAAGCGGAAATTGATGCGGCTTGTGAGTTTATCGATTTCTTACGTTACAATGTTGAGTTTATGACTGAGATTTACGCTCAGCAGCCAACAAGTTCTGAAGGAATTTGGAACCGTCTTGAGCACAGACCTCTAGAAGGATTTGTGTACGCAATTACTCCTTTTAACTTTACTTCGATTGCTGGAAATCTTCCTGCAGCAGTAGCATTGATGGGGAATGTTGTAGTATGGAAACCAGCGGCAACTCAAATTTATTCGGCAAAAATTATTGTTGAAGTATTTGAAAAAGCAGGTTTACCAAAAGGTGTAATCAACGTAATTTACGGAGATAGCGGAATGATTACGGATACTGTTCTTGACAGTCCTGATTTTGCTGGGATTCACTTTACTGGATCGACTGGAGTTTTTAATTCTATGTGGTCTAAAATTGGACAAAACATCAATAAATATAAAACATATCCTCGTATTGTAGGAGAAACTGGTGGTAAGGATTTTGTTTGGGCTCACCCATCTTCAAATTCTCTTGAGGTTGCTACGGCTCTTGCTCGTGGTGCTTTTGAGTACCAAGGACAGAAATGTTCGGCTGCTTCTCGTGCTTATATCCCTGCTTCTCTATGGGAAGATGTTAAAAAACAATTGGTTACTGATGTTTCTTCTTTTAAAATGGGAGCGCCAGATGACACAAAAAACTATGTGTCTTCTGTAATTTCTGAAACTTCTTTTGACAAACTTGCAAAAGCAATTGATGCTGCAAAAGCGTCTAACGAAGCTGAAATTATCGTTGGTGGTGGTTACGACAAATCTAAAGGTTGGTTTATTGAGCCTACCGTGATTGTGACTACAAATCCTAAGTATGATACTATGAAAACGGAACTTTTTGGACCGGTTCTTACTATCTACGTTTACGAAGATGCAAAATGGGAAGAGTCTCTAAAATTAGTTGACGAAACTTCTATCTACGCACTTACGGGAGCAATTTTCTCTCAAGATCGTTACGCAATTGAGTATGCTACTAAAGCACTTGAAGGAGCGGCTGGAAACTTTTACATTAACGACAAACCAACTGGAGCTGTTGTAGGACAACAACCTTTTGGTGGTGCTAGAGCTTCTGGAACAAATGATAAAGCGGGTTCTATTTTGAATCTTTTGCGTTGGGTTTCTCCACGTACAATCAAAGAAACTTTTGTACCAGCTACAGATTATAGATATTCTTTCTTGGACTAATTTAGTTCAAGTTTTAAATAATGAAAAAGTCGAATTCCCCAAAGGGAATTCGACTTTTTTTTATGAGTTTGAATTATTTCCTAGTTCTTCCAACTTTTGTCTTAATTGCTGTTCAAAATTGGTTAACTAGTTTTTTGTTGTTTTGAAATTGTCAGGCCAATCATATATCTCACCTAGTTTTGAAAATGGAACTAGTTTAGATATTTTCAGTATTAGTTCATCTCATTGTTGATTGTAAACCAGCATTTTGTGATATAGAATATCACTTAGTGGATGATCACCTGGTCCGCCTGATCCCATATTATATTGCGCTTTTAGATTGAATAGGATTTACCTGCATTTGACCACCGACAGCTTTTAAAACTTTCATAATAGTTGCAAATTGTGGCTTTGCACCTTCAGATAGTGCCTTATACAAACTAGTCCGACTCATTCCTGTATCATCGGCAATTTTCGTCATCCCAATTGCCTTTGCAACGTGACCAATTGCTGTAACTAAATCAGAGTCATCTCCTTCTTCTAATACAGCATTCAAATATTCAGCAATCATTTCATTGCTATCTAAATAATCTGATATTTCAAATTTTGAAGTTTCCATTTTCTATTAATTATTTAATTTTGCCCAGATTTCTTTTGCTTTCGCGATGTCTTTTTGTTGAGTTGACTTGTCACCACCAACTAATAAAATAATTATTTTGCCATTTTTAACCTTAAAGTAAACTCTGTAGCCTTTGCCGAAATTAATTTTCAATTCTCGAATTCCGTCGCCAATAACCTTACAGTCGCCAAAATGTTCATCATTTTCTAATTTCTGAATCCGAATCAAAAT
>CBDUDY010000295.1:0-2520 GCA_965366055.1 uncultured bacterium | reverse complement strand
CTTTGCCAGCAACGGAATCACATTTAAAAATGTCTCCTGTAGAAAGAAGAGTACAACTACTCAATCACGATTATAACCTTGAAGTTGCGAGGCAAGCAGCGGTTTTGATGCTTATCTATCCAGACCAAAACATTGCAAAGATTGCTTTGATTGTTCGAAATTCTTATAAAGGAGTTCATTCTTCGCAAGTTGCTTTTCCAGGCGGTAAGGTTGAAAAGTATGAAAGTACTTTGACGGCGGCTTTGCGCGAGACTCACGAAGAGATAGGAGTGGAGCCAAATGATATAAATATTGTTCGTGCCTTTTCTAATGTTTTCATACCACCGAGTAATTTTGATGTGTATCCGTTTTTAGGATTTTGTAAGTCTCAGCCAACCTTTGTTCCAGATCCCAGAGAAGTTTCGGCAATGGCGCTATTTTCTTTAGAGGATATTCTTGATGATAGTAGTTTGACGATGCAAAGGGTAGAAGCTAGCTATTCGACAGACATTGTTGTGCCAGCATTTAAAGTAGATAATACAATTATTTGGGGTGCTACAGCAATGATGTTGCAAGAACTAAAAGATGTTTTAAATAGCATTGTTTAGGGATCTTGTTTTGTACTTTTGTGATGTAATCCTTATGAAATTTTGATGCAATTACTAAAAAGAAATCCCTTTGGACATATCTTACTAGTCAAAAAGTGGCTGATTAGGATTATTGGTTTTATAAGTCATCAGAGGCATCGCGGATTCAATGAGTTAAAAATTGAAGGTTCACAAATCATCAAAACGCTTCCCGATACAAATGTCTTATTTGTTTCAAATCACCAAACTTACTTTGCCGATGTTGGCGCAATGTTTCACGTTTTCAACGCAAGTTTGAAGGGAAGAACGGATACATTGAAAAATGTAATGTACATCTGGAATCCCAAATTAAATATCTACTACGTCGCGGCGAAGGAAACTATGAAGAAAGGTCTTTTGCCAAAGATTTTCGCTTATGCCGGCGCCATTACGGTCGAGCGAACCTGGAGAAGCAAGGACCAAGAAGTAAAAAGAGATGTCAATCCAAATGATACCGAAAACATTAAGATTGCGCTAAAAGACGGATGGGTAATAACATTTCCACAAGGAACTACTAAATCATTTAATCCAGTTAGAAAAGGCACCGCGCACATCATCAAGCAGCACAGGCCTATTGTGGTGCCGATTGTGATTGACGGTTTTCGTCGATCGTTCGATAAAAAAGGATTGCTAGTAAAGAAGAAAGGCGTTTTGCAATCTTTAGTAATCAAGCCTCCAATCGATATTGATTACGATAATGATTCCATCGACGATATCGTTGAGAAAGTTGCTTTTGCAATCGAGCAAGATCGATCTTTTTTGAAAGTAGAGCAAAACCAATTAGAATAGACTAAAAATCTATTGCTTTCAATTCTTTGTAATTATTGTAAAGTCTTTTTGTAAGTATTCCATAAAGCAATCTGTAGAATACCCAAAAAACACCGACAAATACGCATGTACTAATCAGAATTACAACAATTACGCCAGCCATCGTGCTTGGTTGGGACATTATTTTATCCCGCATTCCTATCAATTCTGGGCTGTAATTGAATGCCAAAAGGATCCCGACAATAAAGCCAAAAACAATCATAAATAAATTATACTTCACATAATAGCGAACAGTTTTTCTAGTAGTTAAGATAGTTTTCATTAAGGTTGCTGTCGATGCAACTGTCGAAATCTTTTTGTAATTTCTATAAAACTGAAACACAAATCCTGCTGAAATTATATAGTTAAAAATGGTAATTGCATCAAAATAAACTTTTAGTTCAGAATGATTTATAGATTTTAAATACTCATCTGTACTATTGAAAAGGTTGATTGCAGACCACAAAATTATCTCACAAATACTTATGATAAGTATCCACTTTACAATTGACGACGATTTTTTATGCAACATTTTGTAAAGTTCATTTTCAGAAACTTCTTTAAAATTTGCATTGGTTTTATTCCAGTCCTTTTTTAATAAATCCAACTCTTCCATTGCTCTCTACGGATTTAATATTTTTTTTAATTTCCCCTTTATTCTGTTGACTTTCACTCTTGCATTGACCTCACTTATTCCCAAAGTCTCAGAAATTTCAGCGTAATCTTTCTCTTCCAAATACATAAATACAATCGCTTTTTCGATATCATTCAGCTGATAAACTGCCTGATACAGCAACTTTAATTGCTCTTCTTCTTCGTAATTATATTCTTCGTGCTTTGTAAAATGAAATTGCGAATCAAATTCTACCGTGCTGATTGTTCGAGTGCTTTTACGGTATAATGTGATTGCGGTGTTTAGTGCTACGCGATAAGCCCAAGTCGAAAACTTTGCTTCTCCGCGAAATTTTGGATATGCTTTCCAAAGCTGAATCGTAATTTCTTGAAACAAATCCATATGCGAATCCTGATCTCTAGTGTAGAGACGGCAGATTTTATGCACTATGTTTTGATTTGCCTTCAATTGCTGAACGAAATCGGCTTCAGTCTT
>CBDUDY010000294.1:0-2531 GCA_965366055.1 uncultured bacterium | reverse complement strand
AATGAGTTTCAAAGGTAGCAGAATTCCCTACATTATCAGTGACAATAAGTTTTAAATCATTGCGCCCATCCTGAAAAATATTATCTGAAAAATCATGTACTATCTTTCGACTTTTATAGTCGTAATCAAATAGAATCCATTTTCCGTTTAGATATCCTTTATATTCATTTATACCTGAAAGATCATCGCCAATTGTTAATGTAAGAGTTTTGTAACCATTAATGGTTTTACCCTCTACCGCTGCTCCTATCGAAATGGTTGGTGCCTTTGTGTCTTGCGCAAGACTGAAATTACCAAGTCCACGAGAATAAGTGGTGAAAACATTATTTTTGAAAGTAGTCTTATTATAACTTTTCCTCTTTCCATCTACCGAAGCGATAAATGTTTTCGGGATAGCTTCAAGCGAATAACTTGAATCTTTAATGGCCACTTTAAAGTTTTTTTGAACCGGAACATCAGTATTGTCTAGAAACATTGTCTTATCTCGAACATCAAAATTTAGATAAAAATTATTGTAGAATGTGCCAACAGGAAAGATTACTTCCATTGAATCTTTCTCAAATACATATTCTTTATCCGAATCTATAAAGTAAGGTGTTGTTTTAGGTAGAGCACCCAAAGTCTGTGACTGAATTCCATATTCTATCGGAATAGAAAAAATAGTTTTGTTGCCATTGTAATCTGCAATTTCTAATTTATATATCTGATTAAAGTTTGGTTTTATCTCAATAATTCCACGATCTGCACCCATAGTAATTGTTGGAAGCGGGAATTCTTTTTCTGCAAACATCTTTTGAACTCTTTCACCAGTTTTCTTCAATCTAGAATAATCCAGAAGAGCATTTATGTATCTTGTATCGTCAAAGTGATAGCTTTCAAATCGATTTTCAAATTTCTGTTTACCATTGATAAACCCTTTTGCCGAATAAATTCCGTTTTTGTTTGGCGACGCGTTGTTACTATCATAACCAGAAAATCCGATTCCGATTTTGCCAGATGCTACAATTTTTTCTGAAAGGTAACTTCCGTCTTTTTGCATTGTAAAGCTCAACATTGTAGGAACAACATAATTGTTTGCTATTGAACCATCTCCTACAGGATACACCATCAACTTGGTTACAACTGGCTTTTTAGTATCTGCTACTAGCACATCAAATCCGAAAAGCATCGGATTTAAAATATTCTCAGTTTTAGAATCACGTATTTCAAAATGTAAATGTGGACCTCCAGATCCTCCAGTATTTCCAGAAAGTGCAATTACCTGTCCTTTCTTGACAGGAAGTTCATTTGGTTTTGGAAAATACTCGATTTCAAAACTTTCCGCTTCGTAATGTTTTTTAAAAATATACTCTTTTATCGCACCCGTAGCTTGTTGTAGATGACCATATACTGTCGTGTATCCGTTAGGATGTGTGACATAAATTGCTTTACCATATCCGTATGTCGAAATTTTGATACGAGAAACATATCCATCCGCTGCGGCATAAATATTTAAACCTTCACGTTGTTGAGTGCGGAAATCTAATCCTGCATGAAAATGATTGTTGCGAAGTTCTCCAAAATTACCGGCTAATTGCAGCGGAATATCTAAAGGTGGACGGAAATAATCTCGTGGATATTGCTGTGCAATTGCCGAACTAAAAACTAGCAATAAAAGGGCGTAAAACTTCATACAGAATAGGTTTTGGGCTAAATATAGAGAATAATTATTTTGAGTAAGATACTACAAAGCTAATAACTCGCAAAGACACTAAAAATTATTTGTATATTTGGTAAGAGCTAATAATTTTTTGGAAAATATTGCAATAATAGCTCTAGAATATTAACTTTGCTGTATTAAGTAATTTTTTTTGATAAATTGATGAGTGAGATTGTTGGAATAATTGATACTCTTGAGAAAAGCATTGAGCGCCTATTTTTAAAAATCGAAGGATTGGAAAAAGCTGTAAGCGAACTCACGCAACAAGAGGCGACTTCCGCAAAGAAAATCGCAGAGCAGACCACAGAAATTGCGGCGATAACTGAGCGATATGAAATCCTCAAAATGGCGAATGGAATGCTTGGCAGCAATGATGAAAAGAGAGAAACGAAGCTTAAGATAAATACTTTAATTAGAGAAATTGATTATTGCATAGCACAACTTGCAGACTGATATTATAATGGAAAAACTGAAAATTAAATTGTCAATTGCAGATAGAGTTTATCCTCTTACTGTAGACATGTCTCAGGAAGAGGGACTTAGAAGTGCCTCTAAGAAAATTGATGTTATGATTAAGCAATTTGAAGAAAACTATGCCGTTAGAGACAAGCAAGATGTATTAGCGATGTGTGCACTACAATTTGCATCTCAAGTAGAACAGAAACAAATTGATACTGACACAAATAGCGAGGAAACATTGCTACGTCTCAAAAAAATTAAAGATTTATTAGCACAATATCTCGATAAATAACGTTCTTTACAAAGACTAAGATACTGCCTACATTAGTTGCATTTGATAAACTCAACACTAACAATTTAAAATGAGCGAATC
>CBDUDY010000293.1:0-2559 GCA_965366055.1 uncultured bacterium | reverse complement strand
CAAAATTAAATGGCCATTCGGGATCTTTTAAATTTTGGTGGACAATTATAAATAGTGGAATAGCAATCAAAACATTCAAAACAAAAATAATGATAGAGTCCCACGGTTTTTTAACTCGTAGTCTATCTTTTACTGTTTTAATTGAAGTAAGTGTGTTGTTTACCATTAGTGTAAATCCCTAGCTACAAAGCTTTGACGATTTCTGCAAAAGTACCTTTTTTTGTAATGATTCCCAGTTCTAATAATTCATTTTGAATATTGTTTAAAGATGACTCGTCGATTGAAGATTGTGACCATGATGTCAATTCCATCCATTCTATGATATCATTCTCATTCTGACTAAATGTGTCTGAAAGAATTGTCGAAATATTTTCTTCTTCTTTAAAATTCTTGGTACACTCATTAATAATTTTCAAAATTGTGCGAATGGTTTCAGGATCATTTTTGAGGACTTCATCCCGAACGGCAATTACAAAACTTGGCCAAGGAGTTGGGCACACGCCAATACGTCTGAATATACCTTTGTCCACAAGCGGTTTAGTCATAAATTGCTCCCACATAAAATAATCAGCCGATTTATTTTGTAGTGCAGTAACCGCGCCTTCGATGGTATTTATTATTTCAAATTGCATTCTGTCATTATCCCATCCCATTTGATGAGCGTGAACTCGAGCCATTAATTCTGAACCAGATCCGTGTCTGCTTATCGCAACTTTTTTATCTTTGAGAGCTTCTGGCGTTTCAAAAGGAGAATCTTTTGCAACGTGAATTCCCCAAATAAGTGGAGATTCAACATAAAGCTGAACAATCTTCGATGGATTGCCAGACAAGATGTCTTTTATAATACCCTCGGTGAGAATAATGGCTATGTCAGTTTCGCCCTCGCGTAACATCTGATTGAGCCTTCCTGTTCCTTCTGGTACGGCAGTCCACAGTAAATTAATGTCTTTGTCAGAAAATTTATTTTCCGCTATCGCTTTCGTCCAAGGATGGTTAAAATGTTCAGGAACACCTGCAATTCTTATATTTTTCATAGTAATTAGTACTTATATAATTTAACAAGTTTGTGCAGAGTATATTGTATTAACGCATCAACTGCTTGGTAGGGATCTTCGCTAAAAGTTCCGTTGGCGCGATTGGCGACTATGGCATTTAGAGATAAAGCATTGTGTCCTAAAAGTGCCGATAGACCATAAATAGCTGCTGTTTCCATCTCAAGATTTGTAAGTTTCTGGCCTTCAAAAGAGAAGCTGCTAAGTGTGTCATTCAGGTTTGCATCTTCAAGGTCTAATCTCAGAACTCGTCCTTGAGCTCCATAGAAGCCACCTGATGTTGCAGTTATCCCTTTGTGAATTTCATCTGAATCAAAATGTTCAAGCAGCATTTTTGACCCAGGTATACTATAAGGTCGACCTTTGTCAAGATTCCAATTTGTATGTTTTATGAAAACGTCTTCCATACTTTTATTAGAAACATCATTCATTTTATAGGATCGAAGCATGTTGTCCATACCAAGTCCTGCAGTTGACATTACTTTGGAATCAACGGGAATATTTGCCTGCAGCGATCCAGATGTTCCAACCCGAATAATGTTTAGACTTGTCAATGTGTTTTTTGGTTGTCTCGTATCAAAATCAATATTGTGTAAAGCGTCCAATTCATTGAGAACAATATCGATATTGTCAGGGCCTATTCCAGTAGAAATTACAGAAATCTCCTTGCCCATAAACATACCAGTTTGAGTTTTAAATTCTCTTTTTTGAGTTTTGAAAGTGATAGTGTCAAAATACTGAGTGATTTTCTCTACTCTATCTTGGTCACCAACAAAAATAATATCCTGAGCAATATTTTCTGGTCTCACATTAAGGTGGTAAACACTACCATCAGGATTGAGTATTAATTCGGAAGCTTTTATCATAATTTCAATTTATTTTTTTGTGAATCAAAACGGAATTATCCGCCAACACGTTTTACTTTAAATCCTTTTTCCTTTAAAATTGTCATTATCTGATCGCGATAATCTCCTTGTATTATAATACTGTCGTCTTTAAAAGTTCCGCCGACACTCAACTTTTGCTTTAGATCTTTTGCAAGTTTCTTGAAGTCAGAATCTGCTCCGGTATATCCTTCGATAATTGTTGTTGGTTTCCCTTTGCGCTTTTCAAACTTGCAAATCATTGGCTCTTCCTGAATCCATAGTTCTTCGGATGTAGGATCTTCAATAATTTGCTCGTCACTTTCCTCGTGTTGAGGAAAGAGATTTTTAAGTTGATCTTTTAAATCCATTTCTATCTTTTTTAAAATCAAAAAGACACTAAGTTAGAACCCAATGTCTTTATGAAATTATATTTATTATTTCTTATTTTTTAATTAATCCTAACTCCACAAGACGTTCGTGAAGAAAATCTCCCGCCGTAATATCTTCGAATTTTTTAGGGTTTTCGACATCTATGCAATTCTCAAGACAGTCTAATTTCATTTCGCTTATCGGGTGCATAAAAAACGGAATAGAATATCTCGAAGTTCCCCAAAGTTCTCTTGGTGGATTTACAACTTGGT
>CBDUDY010000292.1:0-2562 GCA_965366055.1 uncultured bacterium | reverse complement strand
AACTTTTTTGATGGTTTAATACTACAATAAATAATGAATTTAATAGACTTTTTTACTGATGCTTACAGAGACACATCTTGGTTTGTAATTTCATTAGAAATGATTGCTTTTGTATTTGGAATCGCAAGTGTTTATTATGCCAAGAAGGAAAACATTTTGGTTTATCCCACAGGATTAATCGCTACCTGTATCTCAGTCTTCCTACTTTACAGAGCAGGTTATTTTGGCGATATGGTGGTCAATTTTTATTATTCGGTTATGAGCATCTATGGATGGTATATTTGGTCTCGACCTACCGTAAATAATGGCGTTTTACCAATATCACGAACCAGCAAAAGAGAAAAATTAATCGGCTTAATGCTATTTATTGTTACTATTGTTGTTATTTTTGTCGTTTACCGCATTTTTGCGCAAGCGATTGAAGTTGAGAATTATATTGATGTTTTTACATCTGGAGTCTTTTTCACAGCAATGTACTTTATGGCGCTGAAAAAGATTGAAAACTGGACACTTTGGATTGTAGCAGATATTATCAGTATTCCGCTTTATGCTTATAGAGGACTTGGAATTCTGTCGCTACAATTTTTGATTTTTACAATTATGGCCGTTCAGGCTTATATAGAATGGAAGAAAACACTAGATATGCCGAAAATGGCAACGAAATAAATATGGCTTTCGCCAAAAGAAAACAGCTTTTTTCTAAAGAGGATATTGCCTTTATAGAAAGTCATGGACTTTCTGTCGAAGAAATAAACCGTCAGCTACATATTTTTCAGAATAACGATTCTACCATAAAGTTGTCAAGAGCAGCACAGATTTCTGATGGAATCTTGTCATTAAATGCGGAGAAATCTGAAAAATACATCAATCTTTTCGAAGATAGAAAGGCAGATCTTCAATTGATGAAGTTTGTCCCAGCTTCTGGTGCAGCGACTAGAATGTTTCAGTTTCTATCAGAATTTCTGAATGATTTTGATCCTTCCAACGATACTATTACGGCCTATTGCAATAGAACAAAAGATAAAAATCTTTCAATTTTCTTGGCTGGAATGGAGAAGTTTCCATTTTACCAAAATGTGATTCAGAAATTTCAAGAGCATAATTCCGAATATTTATTGCTTTCCGAAGACGAACAGTTTTATCAACTAATTCGTTTTCTTTTTGAAAATGAACATTTTAATTTTTCGGCAAAGCCAAAAGCAGTATTACCTTTTCACATAAAAGATCATAAAATTCATACTCCGGTCGAAGTTCATTTGCACGAAGCTGCTGCTTACAGCGTAGGAAACGGCGAAAGTGCGGAGGTGCATTTCACAATTTCAGAAGAACATACGTTGTTGTTTGAAGAAATTTTGCACCACAATAAATCGGCAATTGAGAAAGAACATTCTATCCAAATCAATACGAGTTTCAGTTATCAAAAACGAAAAACTGATACGATTGCAGTAGATAAATTCAACCAGCCTTTTCGCTGTGAGCAAGGAAAACTTGTTTTCAGACCAGGAGGACACGGAGCGTTAATCGAAAATCTAAACGATCTTTCGGCAGATCTTATTTTTATAAAAAATATTGATAATGTCCGAAATAATAAGCACAAGATTATTTCGAAATACAAGAAAGTGTTAGCGGGAATTTTACTCGAATGGCAAACTAGAATTTTTACTATTCTAAATGCAATCGAAAATAAAACCTTATCAAATTCTCAACTCGAAGCAGCTATTTTGATGCTAGAAACCGAATTAAAAATTGAGCTCCCTGCAGATTTCAGATCTTGGAAATCAGAAGTTCAAAACGAGTTTTTGCTGGAAGTTTTAAATAGACCTTTGCGTGTTTGCGGAATGGTGAAAAACGAAGGTGAAGCTGGCGGTGGCCCATTTTGGGTTCAAAATCCTGATGGAACAACTTCTCTTCAAATTGTGGAGATGGCGCAAGTGAATATGCATAACAGTCGTCAAGCGAAAATCTTGTCAAAATCTACTCACTTCAATCCAGTTGATATTGTCTGTGCGACCAAAGATTTTAAAGGAAATAAATTTGATTTGCTATCTTTCGTAGATCATAATACAGGCTTTATTGTCGAAAAGTCTAAGAAAGGGAAACCAATCAGATCGTACGAACATCCAGGATTGTGGAATGGCGCGATGGCAAAATGGATTAGCATTTTTGTTGAAGTTCCAATCGAAACATTCTCGCCTGTAAAAACGGTAAACGACTTATTAAAACCTGCACATCAGCAATAATAATGGACGCAGAAAAAGTACTTTCCGAATTAAAATTCAAAGCCGTTCGCAGTAGTGGAGCGGGAGGACAGAACGTGAATAAAGTTTCGTCCAAAGTTGTCTTGTCTTTTGATCTGCAAGCTTCCGAAGGTTTAAATGAAGAAGAAAAGTTTAGAGTTTCCGAAAAAATCAGCAGTCGATTGACCACCGAAGGAATTTTAAACCTTAATTGTGATGAGGACAGAAGCCAATTCCGAAATAAAGAATTAGTTCAGAAACGATTTTTAAAAATTCTTCAAGATGCTTTGGCTGTTGCCAAAATCAGAAAAGCCACCCGAATTCC
>CBDUDY010000291.1:0-2564 GCA_965366055.1 uncultured bacterium | reverse complement strand
AATTATCATGACACACGAATACGTATCAAATACTAAAAGAATCTGGATTGTTTTTGCAATTCTATCTGTACTGACAATTGTAGAAGTAGCATTGGGAATTGAAAAACCAGCAGTGCTATTTATGAATACTTTTTTAAGTATGAATTTTCTTAACTGGATTTTTATTATCCTTACTATAGTTAAAGCTTATTATATTGTATGGGCATTTATGCACATGGAAGGTGAAAGGTCAAGCCTTCGATGGGCTGTCGTTAGCACTTTGTGCTTCTTAATTCTTTATTTATTCTTCATATTACTTGTTGAAGCAGATTACATTTTTACGGTTTATAGAGATTCAACTATTAAGTGGAACTTTTAACAACTTATTAATTCATAAAAGACGGTTTCTGACCGTCTTTTTTTATTTTTGTACTTTATATAATTGGATTTATAACAATGAAAAAAACAGCTGTTCTTACAATATTATTTGTGTTGCCTATAGTTTGTTATTTATTTTTTTCTTCTGGTATTAATGGGTTTTCTACACTCCCAACACTTACACCCAAGGTCGCAGATATGAAATCT
This sequence comes from uncultured bacterium, assembly GCA_965366055.1. Taxonomy (GTDB): domain Bacteria; phylum Bacteroidota; class Bacteroidia; order Flavobacteriales; family Flavobacteriaceae; genus Flavobacterium. The sequence goes on along the minus strand of CBDUDY010000291.1, from coordinate 2,000 downwards.
TGGCCAACTCTGCGAAATGACACCATATCGCTTAACAATAAAATTACAATTCTTGGTTTTGGTGGTGAAGAACTTCTAGCCAGTCGCGGAAATCTTTTTAATCTAAATATGAAAATCTACGAACGCTATCACGCCTTTGATGATCTTCAATTTGTGATATTGTGCCCTATTGGTACTGAAAAAGAGGCAAAGCATATTTTAGATCAATTTGCTATGATCGTGGATGTAACTCAATGGAATTTTGTATTTGCTCCCAAAGATGAAATAATCAAATTTCATAATGGATTAAAACTTAAGACACCTCTCGATCAATTTGCTGGCACACCAGAAGTATTCATCCTAGACAAGGAGCGAAATCTTAGAGGTCGAAAACATGAAGATCCAAAAGAGTATAAAGAAGGATATAATACTTCATCGGTATCGGAGCTTAGTAACGAGATGCTTGACGATTTAAAAATTATTCTCTACGAATATCGTGCAGCTTTAAAGAAAAATAGAAAAATTTAAATTTGAAACGTTATGAAAAATAAATCCTACATAGGAATTTCCTTTATCATATTACTCTTCGGAATTTGGGCAGTACCAAATATTGTCGAAAGAATAAAAAATGGAACTGTTGTAAAAGGAGATAGACTGAACCAAGTTGCGGCTTCAGATAATGTAGATGAGAAACTTGTAGTAATAGGACCGGTACCAAAGTTTACTCTGACAGATCAAAACAATAAAACAATTAGCAATACAGATTATCTGAATAAGGTTTATGTTTTAGAGTTCTTCTTTACCAAGTGCCCAACTATTTGCATTAAGATGAACCAAAATATGCTAGATATCGAAAAGACATTTTTCGGCAACCCTAATTTTGGAGTGGCGTCAATCACCATTGATCCTTTAAATGACACTCCAGAAGCGCTTAAAAAGCATGCGGAAGAATTAGGCGTGGAATCTTCAAATTGGCATATGTTAACAGGAGATAAAGAGTACATCTATAGTCTTGCAAATAAAGGTTTCAATCTTTATGCAGGTGAAGATAAAGCAGACAAAACAAATTTTGAGCATTCAGGAATGTTTGCGCTAATAGATAAAAAAGGAAATATACGATGTCGTAGAGACAATCAGGGTAATCCGATTTTGTATTATGATGGTTTGGAAGCGGAGGGTATAAACGCAATTAAAAAAGATATTAAATTGTTGCTAAATGAATAATACAGAATCTATAATAAACGAGAAGTTATACAACAGATGGATCGTTGTTCTTTCGATTGTAATTCCTATAGTTGTTGCGTTATTATTTTCCGTTAATCTACAGAAGCTAGGTTATGACGTAGAGCCACTATCGTTTCTTCCACCAATTTACGCTACTATTAATGGCTTTACTGCTATTTTGCTTATGGCCGCTTTTTGGGCCGTTAAAAACGGGAAGCTAAAGTTGCACGAAAATCTGATGAAGACTGCAATAGGATGCTCAGTATTGTTTTTGCTGATGTATGTTGCCTATCACATGACTTCAATTGAAACTAAATACGGAGGAGAAGGGACTTTAAAGTATGTTTACTTTTTTATCCTAATCACCCACATCGTTCTATCTATAGCGGTAATTCCGTTGGTGCTTATTTCATTTGTACGAGCACTTTCAAAAAGATTTGATAAGCACAGAAAAATCGCAAGAATTACTTTTCCTATTTGGCTTTATGTTGCCATTACAGGAGTTGTAGTGTATTTGATGATTTCTCCTTACTATCAAAATTAATATTATAAGTTATCTAACATGTCAAAAGTAAAATTGCTCTTGGTTGTTTTCTTTCTTTTCGTGGTTAATTCTGGCGTTCAAGCACAGTGTGCAATGTGTCGCGCGGCCTTAGAGAGCGGTGGCAATGATGGCCAAGCTGAAGCTGTAAACGACGGAATAGTGTACTTAATGATTATTCCCTATGTTCTCGTTGCAGCAATCGGAATCTTTGTCTACAATAGCAGAAAAAATATTGGTAAAAAAACGGAGTAAA
>CBDUDY010000290.1:0-2581 GCA_965366055.1 uncultured bacterium | reverse complement strand
GAAATGCAAAGTCTTGATGCCGAAGCAAAAGCCAATAATTTAATTTTTATGAACGAAATTGGACTAGATCCAGGAATCGATCATATGAGTGCAATGAAAACCATTCACGAAATTAAAGAAAAAGGCGGAAAAATGATTTTGTTCGAATCGTTCTGCGGTGGACTTGTAGCTCCAGAATCGGACACTAATTTATGGAATTATAAATTTACCTGGGCACCTCGAAATGTCGTTTTAGCAGGTCAAGGTGGTGCAGCAAAATTTATCCAAGAAGGAACTTATAAATACATTCCATACCATAAAGTTTTTAGACGAACTGAATTTTTAAAAGTAGAAGGTTACGGGAAATTTGAAGCTTACGCGAATAGAGATTCTCTTAAATACAGAAGTGTTTATGGTCTTGACGATGTTCTTACATTATACCGCGGAACCATCAGACGAGTTGGCTATAGCAAAGCGTGGAATATGTTTGTTCAATTGGGAATGACGGATGATACTTATATCGTTGATGAATCTGAAAAAATGAGCAATCGTGAATTTGTGAATTTATTTTTACCTTTTCACCCGACCGATTCAGTTGAAATTAAAATGAGATTGCAACTCGGAATCGAGCAGGACGATATTATGTGGGAAAAACTACAAGAGCTTGATTTATTTTCTAAAACAAAAATCATTGGACTTAAAGACGCCACTCCAGCACAAATGCTTCAAAAGATTTTAGCTGATAGTTGGACGCTTGCTCCAGATGATAAAGATATGATTGTGATGTACCACAAATTTGGATACATTCTAAACGGAGAAGAAAAACAGATTGATAGTAAAATGGTTTGTCTTGGAGAAGACCAAACTTATACGGCAATGTCCAAAACGGTTGGACTTCCAGTTGCAATGGCGGCAATTCATATTTTAAATGGTACGATTACCACGCCTGGAGTTCAGTTACCAATTACTCCAGAAGTGTATGAGCCAATTTTGAAAGAGCTTGAAGAATACGGAGTCATTTTTAACGAGATGGAACTTCCTTATATCGGTTACAATCCAGATAAAGTTGCCTTGAAAAATTAGAAATATAAAGACCAAAAAAAATCGAAATAGTGATATTTCGATTTTTTTTTGCTTTTGTTTTATCTTCTATTATTGTAAATCATTACATAATAAAGCAATGTTCCCAGAGATCCAATTGCCGCAACCACGTAAGTTCGAGCTGCCCATTTAAGTGCATCTTTTGCTCCTGCGTGTTCTTCGCGTGTCAGCATTCGCTTGTTTTCTAACCAAGCTAATGCACGATTACTAGCATCATATTCAACTGGCAGCGTTACGAATGCAAATACTGTTGTAGCTGCAAAAACTAAAATTCCAATTAATAGCAACTGCGGAAAAGTATTAATCATCAAGATTCCTGCAATTAGAATCCATTGCACATAATTGGAAGCTACAGATACAACCGGAACTAATTTCGAACGTAAAGTTAGCCAACTGTAAGCAGTCGCGTGTTGTACGGCGTGACCACATTCGTGCGCCGCAACCGCCGCCGCTGCAGCATTTCGCTGACTATAAACTGCCTCGCTAAGATTTACGGTACGATCGGCAGGATTGTAGTGATCGGTCAATCTACCTGGAGTAGAAATAACTTTCACATTGCGTATTCCGTGATCGGCAAGCATCTGCTCCGCAATCTCGGCACCGCTCATATTATTTTGCAAGTGCAATTTTGAATACTTTTCGAATTTGGATTTAAGCCTAGCACTTACACCCCAACTCGCAAGCATAATAATACCGATAATAATCCAATATGACATCATAGTAATTTTGTGTTTAATGAATCTTCTCTATAGCAAAATTTCTGCCAAAGAAATTCTTTCGAATCTTTCGGGCAGAAATCAGTCATTTTGTCCTAGAAAGTTTTAAATCCTTGTTTTTAGCCAACAAGGTTGATAATTTTTCCTGGAACTATAATTATTTTATTCGGAGTTCGACCATCCAATTGTTTGATAGTACGCTCGTCTGCAAGAACGATTGCTTCAATTTCATCTTTGGTTAAAGTTAACGGCAACTCCAATAAGAATCTCATTTTTCCGTTAAATGAAACTGGATATTCTTTAGAATTTTCTACAAGATGTGCTTCATTAAAAATTGGAAAAGCAACTTCCGAAATACTTCCTTGATGACCAAGACTACTCCAAAGCTCTTCGGCGATGTGTGGAGCATAAGGTGAAATTAACACGGCAAGCGGTTCTAAAATAGATCTGTTATGACAACCTTGAGCAGTTAATTCGTTTACACAAATCATAAATGAACTCACCGAAGTATTAAATGAGAAGGTCGAAATATCTTCCTGAACTTTCTTTATTGTTTTATGCAGAGATTTTAAAGATTCAGCACTTGCAGGATCTGCAGTTACAATAAAACCACTATCATCAAAGTACAGTCTCCATAATTTTTTAAGGAAACCAAATACTCCAGTTATTCCCGCGGTGTTCCAAGGTTTTGCTTGTTCGAGAGGTCCTAAGAACATTTCGTACAAACGCAAAGTATCTGCTCCGTATTCATTACAAATATCATCAGGATTGACAACATTGTATTT
>CBDUDY010000289.1:0-2594 GCA_965366055.1 uncultured bacterium | reverse complement strand
TATCAGATAAAAAATATGCAGGTTTTGGTCAAATTAGCTAATCCAAAAACCAAGGCAAAAGTGGTAAGTTGGATGGGTGGTCGAATGGCATTCTCAGCTCAGATGAGTGAATTGCTTCGTCAGGAATTATATTCAGCAAATCACGAAACAGGAAAGTCAAAAGAAATAATTGCACTTGAGCCTTTGCTGATAAGACAAAGAAAAGAATCTATTGTTCCCGACGCGAATCAGTTTTTGATTGAGACTTTTAAAACTCGAGAAGGTTATCACGCGATATTTTATCCTTTTGAAGGTCGATTTGTGCACGAAGCTTTGGCTAGTTTAATGGCATACCGAATTAGTTTGCTTTCGCCAATAAGCTTCTCGTTAGCTTATAACGATTATGGTTTTGAACTACTTTCAGATCAACCATTTTCTATCGAAGAAGTTTTGGATAATAATTTATTTTCAACAGAATATATTCACTCTGATTTAGAAAAAAGTTTAAATGCTACCGAAATGGCTAGGCGAAAGTTCCGAGATATTGCCGTAATTTCAGGATTATTATTTACAGGAATGCCCGGAAAGCAAGTCAAAACAAAGCATTTGCAAAGTGGAACTCAGTTGTTATTTGAAGTTTTCAAGGAATATGAACCTGACAATTTATTGTTGCAACAGGCATATAGAGAAACATTTGAACATCAATTAGAAGAAGGAAGACTAATTTTGGCTTTAGAAAGAATTCTTGGTCAGGAAGTTGTGGTCAAAGAATGTAGTAAGCCAACGCCTTTTAGTTTTCCGATTATTACAGATCGCTTGCGCGAAAAATTGTCAAGTGAAACGCTGGCAGACCGTATAAAAAAGATGGTGGCATCTTATACAAAAATCTAAAAAATCACAATGACTCATAAGATAGAAATCAACAACAATATCTTTATTCTACATACAAGTGGCGCAATCTATTGGCCCAAACACAAAGCATTATTAATCGCTGATGTGCATTTGGGCAAAGTTTCGCACTTCAGAAAGCACGGAATTGGAATTCCGTCGGTAGCCTTGCATAAAAACTTTGACGAACTCGACAATGTTGTTTCGTATTTCGAGGCCGAGAAAGTTTGGTTTCTAGGAGATTTATTCCACAGCGTTCAAAATATCGAATGGTTGAGGTTTGAAGATTGGTGCAAAGATTGTCCAACCGAAATTATCTTGATCGCCGGAAATCACGACATTATTCAAGATTGGCAATACGAAGAAATCGGAGTAAAAATGGTCGAAGAAATGATTGTAGATGGTTTTCTATTAACCCATTTTCCAACCGAGCGCGAAGGACTTTTTGTTTTTGCAGGTCACATTCATCCGGGAATTAAGATCCGGGGCGTTGGAAGACAATCAGAAAATTTAGCGTGTTTCTTTAGAACAAAACATCAAATAATTTTGCCAGCATTTGGAGAATTTACAGGAAAGCATATTCTTAAAGCAAAAATTGGAGACATTGCGTACGCCATTGCCGGAGATGAGATTATTGAAATTGAAAAACAGCAAAAGGTAAAGTAATAGTTTACAATTGAATATTGTAATTCCGTAAAGATGACTTGATTGTAGCAACGCATTTTAATCCGTTGTAAGAAATGGCACGAGTGGATTTACGTTCCATTGAAACGGTTTTATAAATTTTAGAGCAAAAAAATTTTAAGAGATGGAATTTAATAGCAATATTTTATCTCACTTACTTTATCATAAAGCCGAGCCTACGGCTCTTTGAGATACTTATCTTTACTAATCGCAGGATTAAAATCCTGCGTTACAATAAAGTCGAGCCTACGGCTCTGGTAATTTATTATGCTCTGATAAATTAATTTAATAAATCAAATTACTCTTAAGAATTTGAGTCGCGATTCAGATACATCATTTTTTCCAGGATTAATCGTTGATCCCGTAGGGATCAAATGTTTATAGAAAAAAGTTTTGTTTTTCTTCTTTCGACCCCTTCGGGGTCGCACTTTTTAAGGTTCTGGTAATTTTTGCGCACAATCTTGATGATGTTTTCCTGCGAGAAATATGTGCGACCCCGATGGGGTCGTTCGTGTTGGCGGCAAATATATTGCTATAAACATATGACCCCTTCGGGGTCAAGAAGCGTTGAAAATATGACATTGTTAATATATTCGATGATAAATTTATAAAAATATGGCCTTTAAAATAAATTCATCTGTTTCGTCTTTTTGACGCCCGATTAATCCCGTAGGGATGACTTTATTGTAGCAACGGATTTTAATCCGTTGTGGAAATTGCAAGTGTGAATCTAAGTTCCGGAGGAACGATGTTATAAATTTTTATAGGATGAAATGCTCCGAGTGTGGAGCTGAAGAGGACTTTCTTTTTAGTTACGAAATCATAAAGCCGAGCCTATGGCTCTTTGAACGAATTGTCTTTTCTAATCGCATTATTAAAATCCTGCGTTACAATAAAGCCGAGCCTACGGCTCTGATATACTATTTTGCTACTGCTAATTAAAAAGGATTTGGTCGTTTTTTCGTTGTAGAAACGGTAATTTCTGAAAATTTTATCCCATAATCCACTTCACTAATTTTAACTTCATATCTGTATAAGGAGCA
>CBDUDY010000288.1:0-2595 GCA_965366055.1 uncultured bacterium | reverse complement strand
TTTTAAAAATTCAAAACACACTTTTTTTAAAGTGTGTTTTTTTTTGTAATTTGGCGTACTTTAAAAAATATAAAATCTACATAATGAAAGAAGTATTCATCGTATCAGCAGTAAGAACACCAATGGGAAGTTTTTTAGGAAGTTTGGCTACAGTTCCGGCTACAAAATTAGGTTCAACTGCAATTAAAGGTGCTTTAGACAAAATAAATCTTGACCCAAAACACGTTCAGGAAGTGTATATGGGAAATGTACTACAGGCGGGAGAAGGTCAGGCGCCAGCTCGTCAGGCTGCGATGGGAGCAGGCTTGTCAAATCAAACGCCGGCAACGACTATTAATAAAGTATGTGCCTCTGGAATGAAAGCGGTGATGATGGCTGCACAATCCATCAAAGCAGGTGATCAAGATGTTATCGTAGCTGGTGGAATGGAAAACATGTCATCAGTTCCTCATTATTACAATGCCAGAAATGCCACTAAATTAGGCGATGTTAAAATGCAGGACGGAATGGTTCTGGACGGTTTAACCGATGTTTACGGAAAAGTTCACATGGGAGTTTGCGCTGAAAAATGTGCAGCTGAATACGGATTTACCAGAGAAGATCAAGATAATTTTGCAGTAGAATCTTACAAACGTTCCGCAAAAGCTTGGAGCGAAGGTAAATTTACTGACGAAGTTGTTTCAGTTGAAATTCCACAAAGAAAAGGAGATCCGATAATTTTTTCTGAAGATGAAGAATACAAATCCGTCAACTTCGACAGAATTGGGACTTTGCCCACCGTTTTCCAAAGAGAAAATGGAACCGTAACCGCTGCAAATGCTTCTACTTTAAATGATGGAGCTTCTGCTTTAATTTTGATGTCAAAAGAAAAGATGGACGAGTTAGGGTTGAAACCTTTAGCAAAAATCATTTCTTACGCAGACGCGGCTCACGAACCAGAATTTTTTACAACAGCGCCTTCTAAAGCTTTACCGATCGCTTTGAAAAAAGCCAACTTAGAAATTTCAGATATTGACTTTTTCGAATTCAATGAAGCCTTTTCTGTCGTTGGTTTGGCCAATAATAAAATCTTAGGTTTAGATGCTTCTAAAGTAAATGTGAACGGTGGAGCGGTTTCCTTGGGTCATCCACTTGGAAGTTCAGGTTCTAGAATTATCGTTTCTTTAATTAATATTTTGAAGCAAAACAACGGTAAGTACGGTGCAGCAGCAATTTGCAACGGTGGCGGTGGTGCTTCAGCAATTGTTATTGAGAATCTATAAAATATTTAAAAGCCTTTAAATCAAACCATTAAGAATAACTAGTGATTTTTTCAGTAGATTCTTAATGGTTTTGTTATTTTTGTTCCATTAATTAACATAAAATGTCGGAAAACGAATCTCTACAAACTCCAAATATTAAGAATAATCCAAAGATCATGAAAGCTTGGGCTTTGTATGACTGGGCAAATTCTGTGTATTCCTTGGTCATCACATCGACCATTTTTCCGATTTATTATTCGATTCTTACGACCGCTTCAGAAAAAACGGAATTCGTGGAAGCAACAGGAAAATGGATTAAAGTTCCAGTTCGGCATATGATTACCATTTTTGGAAAAGAATATCAGCCCGACGCGATTTATGGATATTCACTGACGATTTCATTTTTGATCGTAGTTTTAATTTCGCCTTTCTTATCATCGTTAGCGGATACCATTGGAAACAAAAAATCGTTTTTGCAGTTTTTCTGTTATTTGGGAGCGACATCATGTATGGGTTTAGCCATGTTTACAGGAATGCAAAATGTTTTTCTGGGCTTACTCTTCAGTATCACGGCGAGTGTAGGATTTTGGGGAAGTTTGGTCTTCTATAATTCCTTTTTACCTGATATTGCAACGCCGGATAAGCAAGATGCACTTTCGGCAAAAGGATACGTTTACGGTTATTTAGGGTCGGTAGTTTTGGTAATCATTTGTTTGTTATTAATTCAGGTTTTTGCAAAAGATGCTGAACAAGCTAAAATGTATACCCGAATTTCTTTCTTACTGACTGGAGCGTGGTGGTTTGGTTTTGCGCAATATACCTTCAAGCATTTGCCGCAATTTGGTAATATCAAAGAGCAACTGCCAAAAGATTTAGTGCTTTTGAACTATAAAAATATATTTAAAAAACATGAAGAGCAAGGTGGTGTTTGGGAAGTGTTGAAAGACAATCTTCATTTTTATTATGATATCTTAAAACAAAGTTTTCGGGAATTATTCAAAGTCGGTAAAGTTTTATTTAAAGATAGAAATCTAAAGTTCTTCTTATCAAGTTTCTTCTTTTACAGTGTCGGGATGCAAACCATTTTCTTAATGGCGACGCTTTTCGGAAAGAGTGAAATCAATCTAGAGCAGGACAAATTGATCATGACTTTGTTATTAATTCAAATTGAAGCAATCATTGGTGCAGTTCTTTTCTCGAGATTATCGAGAAAAATAGGAAATAAAAATGTAATCTCCATCGCGATTGTTTTATGGATTGTCGCTTGTTTATCAGCGTATTTCCTTAACAAAGAAAATCCAAATGTGGAATATCAGTTTTACGTCATCGCCGGAATTATAGGTTTGGTTATGGG
>CBDUDY010000287.1:0-2595 GCA_965366055.1 uncultured bacterium | reverse complement strand
CTGGCAAAAAAAGCCAGAAAAGGATGCCGCTGCCATCCTTCGCGCAAAATTGCACATTATTGAATTGAGGTTTTCAAATTACATCGTCAATTTTAATACAATTAATTTCTTTGCACCTAAAATATAAAATGCACGCAAGCTGAGATAAGTAAGAACTAAAACTATATAAAAGATTACTACTATGAGTGATCTCCATGCAGCTACTCACATTAAGAAACAAGTAATAAGTAAAATCATTAAGGTATGTTTTTAGAAGGTCAGTTATTTTATAAAAAAATTTCAGTTCATCTCAAGCCAAATAATCTTTTGATCACATTTCTATGGATGTGATGATACGTACGCCTTTAAAATTTGAGCACGAATTAACGATAAGTCTCAATTGAACTATTCTTTGATAATAAGTCTTGTAACTTTCTGATTTGTGTCATTTATAAAACCTTTCAATATATAAGTGCCAATCTGCAAACTCTCAATATTGATGCTGCTTTTATGAGTGTCACTAAAAGCTTTCTTGCCATCAATTGTAAAAATTTCAATTTTATCTAACATCACACTAAGGTTTAAAACATTTGATGTAGGATTTGGATAAATTTTAAAATTGCTCAATTTATAATTTTGAATACTTAGAATATCAGAAATCTTTACAATAAAATCTTCAGTTTGACCATATTGCCGGGTAGAGCATGGCTCCGGCATTAGGTTGAAGTCTGATGCTATGCGCATACGAAGTGAGGTTTCAAGCACCGCCGAAGATGGTATTATGAATTCTCCCAGGTGAGATTCATAGCTTAAAGTTCCGTTATGACTAATAATCATTTCCGACTCTGAGAAGAATCCATCGTTATCAAAATCAATCCATCCTCGAACGTTTTCTGCATTGTAGCCAGTTGTGACAGTAACTTTATATAAATCTCCAAGTAGCAGATTTGCAATTAGTGGCGGCCGCATCATACATTGTTGGGGAATAGAGTGATCTATATAATAATTGAAATTATCTCCTGTATATCCGTTAGAAGAATAAGCTAAATCTGCCAGAAAAACATTTTGCACTCCTACATTAAAATTATTATTTGCTGCTGTATTTTCTGCTGGTATACACGCCAAAGCTGGGGGAGTAGTGACAATAGAAGGACTCGGGGGATCATCGCCAAAAGAGGTTGTTAAGCTTATACGATTATTTGTTAGTGTAAATAACATTCGTTCTTTTTGACCCGCCGTAAACCTATCTGGGCAATATGTGTAATTCATTATATTGTGAACAACTGGATAAAAGGATGTTCCAGTACATAAATTTGTGGAGAGTGGGCAGTCTGCAGTAGACAATTTAGGATGTGGATCTGTATCGCAAACCATATCTCCGTCCACGACGCAATCAAGATTGGGTGGGCACATCGTGCTATTCGTTGAACCATTAAATGTGTGCCGAAGTCCAAGTGAGTGCCCAACCTCATGAGTGATTGCCCAACTCAATTGGTCAGACCTTATCACGATTCCATCAACGTTGGATGACGCACCAGGATAATATGCATATCCTGCGTAACCACCTTGAATATATGTGACTATCCAAATGTTAAGATATTCATTATTTGGCCAAATGCTTAATGCTTTCAAATCAACTTCAGGTGCACCGTTTTCTGAGCCTTCATAGGCTATTCCGTAGGTGTGATAATCGCTAAGCTGACTAGCATTTATGCGATTGATACCGATGGATGGGGCACATTTAGGTGTTCTTTGTGCTAATTTGAAAATGATCGGCACATCGACGCCTCCATTTTCGGCCGATGGATTTCCACTCCAGGTTGCGTGAAATTTCTGATTTAACTCTTCCACCAATGCAAAAATCGTTGCGTCAGAGGGATTTGTAATTGATCCAATGGCATCACCAGTATGTATAATGTGAAAAACAACTGGAACTTCATAAACTGTTGAGTTCGAACTTTGTTTATTTTTAATGTCTTCTGTCGCTTTTTGAAAACTTGACCATTGTTGAGCTTGATTGTAATATGTCTCTGCATATTCAATATTTGTTTCCATCAGATTGTTGTGGATCTGATCAGTTCCGCAAGTCAAATCTTGTGAATAAATAGAAGTTGAAAATAGGAGCAGGATGAAAGTAGGGTAGATTTTATACATAATCGTGGAATTTAAAGTTTGTAATTAATTGATTTACAAGCACATGGTGTATATTTAATAATAAAAATAATACTTTTTTTGAAAGTGTGCAATAGCTAATTGCGGACAATTATTATAACATAGTTTAGTCAGCAATCGTTGTGTTATTCATTACAAAACTTTTTTTAAATTGTAACTCAAGCCGCGCATTCGATAGGTTTTTGCACCTAGCAAAAGCCAGAGAAGGATGGGTCTACCATTCTTTTCGAAAGCATAATTTCTATAGAAATATTTATATTTTTATAGAAAAGATATTTAACAGTCTCATAATGTATAGACCTTTCAACAGTTTTCAATTTTTGTATCTTAGCCGTTGCTATTGGCGAGAAGGTCATCAATTTCCAAAAATGTGAAACTTAACAATGATTGCCTAGCCCTGATGGGAGCGGCATCCTTTTTCTTTTTTTTCCTTAAGAAAAAAAG
>CBDUDY010000286.1:0-2597 GCA_965366055.1 uncultured bacterium | reverse complement strand
GGACCTTCTACTTCAACACCAATATAAGCAGCTTGATCATCTCTCAATGTTTCAAGTTCAACTCCTAATTTTGCAAGGTGCAAAGCAGCAACTTTCTCATCAAGGTGTTTTGGCAACATATAAACTTCATTCTCGTAGTTTGCAGAATTTTTCCACAATTCGATTTGAGCTAAAGTTTGATTTGTAAATGAATTACTCATTACAAAACTAGGGTGTCCTGTAGCGCAACCTAAGTTTACAAGACGACCTTCGGCAAGAATGATAATATCTTTTCCGTTGATAGTATATTTGTCAACCTGTGGCTTAATTTCGTCTTTTGATGCACCGTGGTTTTTATTCAACCAAGCCATATCAATTTCGTTGTCAAAGTGGCCGATATTACAAACGATAACTTTGTCTTTCATTTTTTCGAAATGCTCGCCCAGAACGATATCTTTATTTCCAGTAGTAGTAATAATGATATCTGCATTTTCTACAACTGTATTCAGTCTCTTAACTTCAAATCCGTCCATTGCAGCTTGCAACGCACAAATAGGGTCAATTTCAGTTACTGTTACAATTGATCCAGCTCCTTTAAAAGATGCCGCAGTTCCTTTTCCTACGTCTCCGTATCCACAAACTACAACTCTTTTTCCTGCAAGCATAATGTCTGTAGCACGTCTTACCGCGTCAACTGCACTTTCTTTACAACCGTATTTATTGTCAAATTTCGATTTAGTAACCGAGTCATTTACGTTAATTGCTGGCATTGGAAGTGTTCCTGCTTTTACTCTTTCGTAAAGTCTGTGAACTCCTGTAGTAGTTTCTTCAGAAAGTCCTTTAATTCCTGCAACAAGTTCTGGATAACGGTCAATTACCATATTGGTAAGATCTCCACCATCGTCAAGAATCATGTTTAATGGTTGACGGTCTTCACCGAAAAACAATGTTTGTTCAATACACCAGTCAAAATCTTCTTCGTTAAGACCTTTCCAAGCATAAACTTGGATACCAGCCGCTGCAATAGCTGCTGCTGCTTGATCTTGAGTAGAGAAAATATTACATGAAGACCATGTAACTTCTGCGCCAAGTGCGATAAGAGTTTCGATAAGAACTGCAGTTTGGATTGTCATGTGTAGACATCCTGCAATACGAGCTCCCTTAAGAGGTTGTTCGTTTTTGTACTCATCTCTAAGAGCCATTAATCCTGGCATCTCTGCTTCTGCAAGTTCAATTTCTTTTCTTCCCCACGCGGCTAGCGAAATATCTTTCACTTTAAAGGCTACGAAAGGCATTGTAGTTGTCGTTGTACTCATGTATTTGTTATATTTGTGATATCAAAATGACTGCAAATTTATGGAATCCTTTTTAACTTATTGTGCTGAATAAGTTTTATTTAAGAATTCTTAATGTCATTAACGGTCAGAATAATTGGGTAAAAATTATTTTGGCACACTCTAGTAATCAGTAATCTAAAGATCTTATGCCTCTATATAAAGTTATTAATCATTCGGCTCGCACAACTGTTTACATTTGGCGCATCGAAGAAACATCTCTAGACTTGTTTGACAGCGTCGTTATTGCAGATAAATCTGTCGTTAGACTTTCTGGAATGAAATCTGATTTACATCGCCGTGGCTTCCTGAGTGTACGAATGTTGTTGCAAGAAGCGGGATATACCGACAATGATTTGTTTTATGATGATTTCGGAAAACCACATCTTACTGACGGAAAACATATTTCCATTACGCACTCTTACCATTTTGCCGCAATCGTAATCAGCGAAATGCACATTGGAATTGATATGGAAAAAATTCGTGAGAAAATTGCTGTGATTGCACCTCGATTTATGGAAGATGATTTTCCTTTTCCTGCGAAGACTGATGCCGAATATATTAAGAAATTAACCATCGTTTGGGGTGTAAAAGAGGCAATTTTTAAAATTAGAAATGAAAAAGGAATTAGTTTTAGAAATCATATTATGGTTGATTCTTTTGATATGCTTTCGCAAAATGGCCTCGCACACCTTCACTTTCAAGGAGTAAATCAGGCCTTTGAAATGCATTTCGTACAAGTGCAGAATTTTATGCTAGTTTATGCTTTCGAAAAAGAAATAATGCTGCTTAACTAATCTCAAATCCCTTTTTTTTGTTTAATTCCAACTATAATATTTATTCTGAAATTCTAGCGGCAAAGGTCGAAAATCGCAAATTATTAGCGGTTCTTTTGGATCCAGATAAAATTGATCTAAATACTTTTGAAGCAATCATTGAAAAAATTCAATCCTCAGCAGTAACCCACATTTTTATCGGCGGAAGCAGTATGCACAATTCGCAAATTGACCAAATAATTGCGCTTTCGCGAAAAAGCCTCTCGTTACCAATTATTTTGTTTCCAGGTGATCCTTGTCAGATTTCCGAGAAAGCCGATGCGATATTGTTTTTGTGCCTTATTTCAGGTCGAAATCCAGATTTTCTAATCGGACATCAAGTAGCGGCTATTTCGAAACTAGAAAATTCAGGTCTGGAAATAATTTCGACAGGATATTTGCTAATTGATGGCGGAAAGCAAACTGCGGTTGAAACCGTGAGCAATACGCAACCAATGGATATTTCGAA
>CBDUDY010000285.1:0-2611 GCA_965366055.1 uncultured bacterium | reverse complement strand
ATCATAATACTCCACTTTCAATGATCTCTGCCTTAGGTCGGAATTAGTCAAAAAGTGTTAAGTTGAGTACAAGCTGAAAGATAATTATTTGATTTCTGTGAAAAGTTGTCACGAATCCACATAGAAGTTTTGATTTAAAAATTTATAAAAATGAAAAAAAGAATTAAAAAAGCGGCCTTAATTGTTGTAATGGTTTTAGTTGCGGGATTTATCTTCCTTTTCACTTATGTGCCATCTCTTTCAAAACAGCACGGAGTTGTAGAAACACTATTATATCTGGGAGATTCTGAAAATCAACCTCTGATTGTAGCTTTTGGTGGCGCAGAAGGTGGAATTGATTGGCATAGAGATCATTTAAAGAGTAAAAGGGACAGCCTTATTCAAAAAGGTTACGCAATTTTAGCAATTGGGTATTTCAATTCTGATGGAACACCAAGAAGTCTCGATAGAATTTCATTAGATGCAATTTCCGATACTATAATGAACATTGCCAAAAATAAGAAAATTGATGAATCTAAAATTGCACTAATTGGAGGTTCTAAAGGAGGTGAATTAGTTCTAAATTTAGCCAGCAGATACTCTCAATACAATGCAGTTATTGCAATGTCCACATCAAATGTAAGTTTCCCTGCCATAACCTGGGCTGCCAATACTTCCTCTTGGACCTATAATGGCGATGAAGTAGCCTACGTTCCTGCGCCACTAAAAACCATTTCACCAGCATTAAAAGGTGATTTATATACTGCACACGCTATGATGCTTGAAGATCCACAGGCTGTGAAAGATGCCGAAATTCAGGTGGAAACTATCAACGGTCCAATTTTAATACTATCAGGAAAGGATGATGATCAATGGCCTTCTACAGCGATGTCTAATAAAATAATTGAAAGACTAAAGAAAACCAATTTTAAATATTTTAACGAACACGTCATTTTAGAGGGCGGACACGCAGAACCACTTGAGCACTTTAATTTGGTATATGACTTTCTAGAGAAATACTTTCCCGTAGAATAAAACGACTAACTTTTAAGGATTCTCATGAACAGAAAAGCTTTAGAAAAATAGATATCAAATTATAACTTCGCGGTTATCCATCAGGACAAGCGCTTATACTCGCCTTTTTATAGTACCAATTTTGTCCTTGTCGCCACAAACAACAAGTTATCTTTGTACCATCGGTACTATTGCAAGACTCTCCGCATCATCATTTCCAACACTTTGTATGGCAAATAAATAATTGTCTTTGCTATACGGAAGCGTTATTTCGGTTTTAGTAGTAAAAAACTTTTTTTCCCACATTGCGCTACTACTTTCACGCATCAAAATATTATATCCCTTCACTTTCCCACTTTTCGGTGCCTTCCAAGTGAATGCTGCCGAATTACTTAAATTCTTCAAATTAACCATAACATCTGTAGGAACTGACGGTGCCTTTGCCAAATTTGAAAGTACAGAAAGGTTGACTGCGGTATTTTTTCGTAGATATTCAAAATCCATAAATTTCATCAAGTCTCCATATTCTATACCGTTTTCGATTCGCAAATCTTGATGCTGATGCTTGTAGTTTTCGTTCATTTCTGTCAATCTTACTGCCGTAAAACCATTTGTCATAAAGGGAAGATGATCGCCTCCACGCAAAAATCGATCACTGCGATACATTAATTTTATTTCCAAATGATCAACATATCTCTCGCCAACTTCTTTGATATATCGTGCCAGTTGCCTGCTTTTGCTGTCATTTTCCAGACCTTGCGACCGGATATTTTCCACCTCTTTATCAAGTTCATAATTCGGCAAGCCTTCACTAAAAACCCTTAATTTTGTATTGTCAATAATATCCGTTCCACTACTATTATTGCTACCAATCATATCGTTATTTAAAACAGCTTCAATCTCCCAATTTTCTCGTTTAGCTTTCTCTGCCATAAAAGTCGCGCCGAGCAGTCCTTGCTCCTCCCCGCTTAAGGCTACAAAAATTATAGTCGCAGGGAAAGAATGTTTGCTCATAATTCGTGCGCTCTCAATTAGTGCCGCAACTCCACTACCATCGTCATTTGCGCCAGGAGCGTTGCTTTTATAATTCATAACATCGCTTACACGACTATCGAGATGTCCGCTGATAATAAAAACACGTTTATCATTTCTATCCGTTCCTTGCAATACTGCCACCGCATTTCCCAATGAAATCGTGGTTTCAACCCGCTTACCATCGGGATTGTAAGTAATAGTGTCCAGATAAGCGATCAGCCTGCCGTCGCTCTGTTTTGCAAATTGATTAAACTTATAAACGACCCAATTTCTGGCTGCACCAATGCCCTTTTTCTTACTTTTAGTATCACCAATAGTGCTTCGTGTGCCAAAATCAACCAGAGTACTAATATAAGATTTTAAGGAATCAGCGTTAACTTCCTGCACCATTTCGGCAATTTCTTGGTTTCTGTTTACGGTAGTTTGAGCAGAGGTCGAATTAATAATTATCAACCATAGAACTAGTATGTACGGAATTTTCACGAGATTTTATTTTATTTGAATATATCTACAATGGTTAAAACGCTCGATAGTTGCTTTAATAACATTGATATTTGTCTAAGTTCGCGAATAAATAGTAAAA
>CBDUDY010000284.1:0-2626 GCA_965366055.1 uncultured bacterium | reverse complement strand
TCTTTATAATTCTCGACCCTACTCATACTGGTGTCAATACCAATAACCTCATGTCCTTGCGCGGTAAGTCTCGCGCCTAAAAATGCTCCAAAACTTCCTAATCCTACAATTATATATTTCATCGTGATCTCTTTTTAATTAATTGTAAGTTCCTCAGTTGGATACCTATAATTTTGCTGTTTTACTTTTTTGATTACGGCAATCATAACGGTTAGCATACTAACTCTTCCCAAAAACATTACTACTATAATTACTAATTTGCTGTAAGTAGTCAAAGTAGAAGTTATCCCGACCCCTAATCCACTTGTACTGTAGGCTGAAAAACATTCAAAGGCGATACTAATTAAACTTTTATCGCTGTCAAAAACTGAAATTAAGATTATTCCAGTTCCAATGACCATCAATGACAATGTAATTGTAGCAAACGCTCGACGGACTGAAATATCTGCTATTTCTCGTCTAAATACCTCTATCCGAGTTTTTCCTTTTGCTAAACTTAAAAAATTAAGTGTGGCAATGGCAAATGTATTCGTTTTAATACCGCCTCCAGTAGAAGCTGGAGATGCTCCAATCCACATCAGCAAGATTATTAGCAAAACGGTAGAGAAATTAAGTGCGGTCATATCTACGGTGTTAAAACCAGCAGTACGAGGACTTGTCGCTCCAAAAAGTGCCGTCACTACTTTACCAAATCCATCGTGATCGGAAAGTGTATTGTTATATTCATTTATATAAAATAGAATTGTTCCTGCCACAATTAAAATAGAAGTTGTAATAAGTGTTATCCGACTGTTGAGATTTAAAAGCCACGGTTGGTGGGCTTGAGTTTCGCCAGTAAAAAAGGCAATTTTCTTCTTTATAAAATACCTTACATATCGAACTACATTGACTACAATTGGAAAACCAAGACCACCCAATACAAATGAGAAAATAATAATCAGTTGTAACGGATAATTGTATTTATAGCCTTCTTCAAATAAATTGTTGGATAAGGTAGAGAAACCTGCATTGCAAAAAGCTGATATTGAATGGAATACTGAGAAATAAATTCGTTCTAAAACCGACGGAATAAGCCGTTCGTCAAGCGTGAAAAATATAATAATGGCCGAAAATAATTCAATTGTCAAGGTAATCAATATAACTTTTTTGAAAGTTGAAAACACTTCTCCAAATTTATTGGAACCAGTCATATTACTTAGAGTAAGTTGATTTTCGTAGGAAGTTCGTCCTTTAAAAAAGTAAGAGAAATAACTTGCGAAAGTTAGAATACCAACACCACCTGCTTGGATTAGCGAGAGAATAATGGATTGACCGAAGGTGGTGAAATGTGTTGCGGTATCGACCACAATTAATCCCGTAACACAGACCGCACTAGTGGAAGTGAATAACGCATCAATAAAAGAAATTCCGTGGTAGGTTGCCTTTGGCAACATCAGCAGGAAAGATCCTATAAATATGATGCTCAAAAAACTGATTATAAATAGTTGAGCGGGGTTTAAAAATGTGCGTTTATAAGAAATGTTTTGCTCGGAGAACTCTCTGATAAAAGTTAGAATAATGGCAAATTTGACCCAAATGTCATCGTATAAATAGGAAGTATCTCGTGTCTCTTCGCCAAAAAAATGCAGTAAAAGTACTACTACGGTTAGCAGGACGGTTATTCCATCAAAGATTAGAACACTTCGTTTTATGGATTTTGTCTTTATGAGATATCGCACAACAGTTGCGATTACGCCTGTGATCAGTACCACTATATAATATGCAATCAAAAAATGTTGAAACTGTCGGGATTGCTCAAATCCAAAATCGGCGACAAATAAAATCAATCCGAAAATACTAATGCCGAAGGCAAAATTAAAAAAATAGGATAATAGTACTTTTAGATTTTTGAGTTTTGTTGGCATTCAATTACGGTGATTCAGAACAATTAATGATGATTACGAAAATACTCCTTTTTATAAAGCAGTTGTCTTCATTATTAAAAAATATTTACCTGTTAATCTGACTTTCTCTTCGCAGTTATGATTGTATGAACCTCGCTTTGATCTTCTGACCTTTTATATTCAACTTTCTGTATTTGAATTTCGTGGAAATGATTTTCAATTAATAATGAATTCAATTTTTCTAAACTGTGATAATAAAAATAGGCTCGATCACCGCTACTAGAAGTTTGAAAGCCGGAATTAGTCGGATCGCCTTCGACAAAACTTATATAAAGCAGTCCATCATTATCCAATAGATTGTAACAGTCGACGATAAGTTTCTGACAATCTGTTTCCGATAAATAAGGCAAACAAAAACCACAAACTATTCCGTCAAACTTTGATTCAATTTGGTCGATCTGCCGAATGTCCATTACTTGAAAACTTGCAGTTGGATTGTTTGCTTTTGCAAGTTCTATCATGTTTGGCGATATATCAATTCCGTAGATATTGAAGTCAGGTCGCTTTGCTAAAAGATATTTTGTGATATTTCCTGGCCCACAACCGATTTCTAAAATTGTAGAATTAGGTTTAGAAAGAGAGTTGCAAATTTTATCATATGAATCGTTATACAAGTCTAAATTCATAAACTTATCTTGATAAAGGGAAGCCACTTTATTCCAGGTTTCGAAGGTTTCTTTGTA
>CBDUDY010000283.1:0-2653 GCA_965366055.1 uncultured bacterium | reverse complement strand
CGGACTTTTTCACTATTAATTTCAGAAAAATCTGAAATCACCATATTGGCAGTATCAAGGTTTTGCAATTTTGAGTGGAAACTCTTGTAGCCAATACAGAAAATATTTGCTGCATTTGCCGCTTTTACTCCGTTTGTGCTGTCTTCAATCACGATACATTCTTCACGACTATCTCCGCTTAACATTGCCGCGTGAACGAAAATGGCAGGATCTGGTTTTGATTTCGGGAAATCTTCACCACTAACGATGTGACTAAAATACTGATGAAGATCAAAACGTTTGAAAACTCTATCAATCGTCACTTTTGAAGCCGAAGAAGCCAAAATCATCTGAATTCCGTTGGCGTGAAAATCCTTGATAAGATCCTCTACTCCATCAAGAAGGGTCAAATCTTCCTTATAATCAAAGGCATCGTTAAAAATACTTCTCTTGCGTTGTATCAAACTTTCCACTTCGTGGTCTAATCCAAAATGCTCTTTAATTCTTTGAAAAACATTGCGTGTAGAATTTCCGGTGTAGGTTGTAAACATCTCTTCGGTCACATCTATTCCTAATTCTTTAAAATGTTCGAAATAGGCAAAACGGTGTACAGGCTCTGTGTCCACGATTACGCCGTCCATATCAAACAATACTGTCTTGATCATCTTTTGATTTTTTTAAAATATATCTTATTACTGTTTCGGCGGCATAAAGTCCAAACAATCCAGGCATATAGCTATTTGTGCCGTAAAAGGATTTCTTGAAATTGCTGCCGTCGGTGGTTTTTAAACTTGTTTCGTCTTGGATTTCCGAACTGTAAACGACCTTTACGCCTTTGTCAATTTTGACTTCTTTAAGGCGTTTTTTTATCGCTTTCGCCAGAAAGCAGTTTTCGGTATTCTTGATGTCGCCAACTTTTACTTTTGATGCTTCCATCTTTCCTCCCGCTCCCATACAGCTGACGATTTTTACTCGTTTACGCTTGGCTGCGATAATCAAATTGATTTTTGGAGTAACGCTGTCGATGCAATCAACGACGTAATCAAAATCGTCAGTAACAATTTCGAAAGCGCGTTCTGGTGAAAGAAATTCATTTATAACCGTAAGGTTGAGTTCAGGGTTTATGTCAAAAAGTCGTTGACTTACAACATCTACTTTATTTAAACCTATAGTTGAATTAAGCGCTGGTAGTTGTCTGTTAATGTTTGTAATGTCTACTGTATCGCCATCGACGATAGTAAGATTTCCAACACCAGATCTCACTAAAAATTCGGCGGCAAATGATCCAACTCCTCCTAAACCTACAACCAAAATATTGGAATTATGCAATCTGTTTATTCCTTCTTCTTTATAAAGTAACTCGGCTCTGCTTAACCATTCTGCCATTCTTTGCGGTATTTATTTTTAAATTTTATATTTTGAAAATATGCGTGCAAAGTTACGTTCTATTATCGAGTGGAGTTCAGTTAATGGGATATTTTTTGCTTCCGTCGCTCTATTGTAAACCTCTTGAATTGTTTCTTCGGCATTATCGGTTTCAAGTAAAAAACTATCTTCAGAAATAGCGTTTAGCGAATTTCCCAATTCTGCATTTCGAAGTAAATATTTCCCAAAAGACACTATTATTCCGTGTGATTCGAGTTGCTGTGCCATTTCGGGACTTTTGGAAAATCCGTGAATAATCAATGGTACCGTGATCTTCAAATTGTTTTTAATCGCAATCAATTCGTCATAAGCCGCAACACAATGTAAAATAACCGGCATTTGATATTTTTCTGCTAATAACAATTGTCGTTCAAAAACTTGAGTTTGCAATTCGATATTTGTTTCAATCTTTTTATCGATTCCACATTCGCCAATTGCCAAGCAATTCTCGTCTTGTATTGCTTTCTCAATAATTGCTAATTCACTTTCTAGGTTTTCCTCATCAATATACCAAGGATGAATTCCAACCGAGAAATATTTACTCTGTGAAGGATAGTCTTTTGGATAAACATTTACCACGGCTACAATGGAATCGTCCGCTGGATCTGAATGCGTATGTAGGTTATAAAAAAACATTTAGTCGTGAAACTTTTTGACACCTGCTCTAATTTCAACTTCCAGATGATTCACTTTTGGAACTAATGGACAAGAATATCGAGAATTGTAAGCACAATAAGGATTGTAAGCGCGGTTAAAATCTAAGGTGATAAAATCTCCTTCAGGAATTTGCAGATCCATATATCGACCGCCGCTGTAGGATTCTTTATCCGTTGTCAAATCTGTAAAAGGCAGAAATAAATCTGTGCTAAAAGCGTCAATCGACGCTGGCTTTATACTTTGGTACACTTCCAAAACTTGCTCTTTTCCATCAATTAAGAAAACCAAATCTGCGTACTTTATATACATCGGACTTCTATCCGTAGTAGTTTGCATTACAAATGGTTTCGCATCAATAGTGCGATTAATTTTCGCAATGACGCAGTAGTCTTGATTTACTTTAAAAAAATCAAGCTTCTTAAAATCTTTTAAATCAGTTTCTGTAAGCGGACTTGTCTTCTTATCTGCATATTCCTTATTTAGTTCTTTCTGATAATCTTGAGATTTTTCGACGTCACATTTTTCTTGAGCCGATAAGCTTCCACAGAAAAGCATTAAAAGTGCGAGTTGTTTGATCATAATTTTATTTTTG
>CBDUDY010000282.1:0-2670 GCA_965366055.1 uncultured bacterium | reverse complement strand
AGCGCAAGAACTTTTTGTAATCACCGAACCTGCTAGCAATGTGCCAGCAGGTTCTGTTTCGGTGGGAATCAATCAAGGTCTTCTGAATCGGGAGAATAGCGACGACTACTATTACAATTTGGCACCGACAGTTTCTTGGGGAACCACCAAAAATCTAATGTTTAAGGCAGATGGTTTTTTCTCGACAGACTATTCAAATTCATTGGCTTTTCGAGGTGCAAGTCTTTACACAAAATATAGATTTTTGTCCCAAGATGATTTACAAAGTCATTTCAGAATGGCTGCTTTTGGGCGAGTTAGCACTAACAACGAAATTGCGGTAACTGAGGAGATAGATTTGATGGGAAATAATTCTGGCTTTCAAGTGGGAATAGTTGCTACCAAATTAATTAAGAAAGTTGCAATCAGTGCATCACTTTCGGGAGTACACGCCACCAATTTGGATGAGATATTGCTAGGACGTGATTTTAGTGATTTCGGCGCTGAGTACACACTTTCTGTAGGTAAATTGATGTTGCCAAAGGTGTATACCAGTTTTAATCAGACAAATGTAAATGCAATGCTGGAATTCAAGGGACAAACTCTAAATAAAAGTGGTAAGTCTTACTTAGATGTCGTACCTTCCATTCAATTTATTTTTAATAGTCGAGCGAGACTCGATTTGGCTTACAAACAAGAATTATATAGTAGCTTAAACCGAAATTCCTCAAGTGGTTTTCTGCTTAATTTTCAATATACCTTTTTCAATGTAAGTAATTAAAGATTTAGATTCCAATAGTTAAAAAAGCTAATTTTAATTCTTTCAGATGATTTTGCACATTAAAAATATGGTTTGTGATCGTTGCAATGCCGCGGTGCGATCCATTTTAGATTCTCTCGATATTTCATATCAGTCGGTTATTCTAGGCGAAGTTGAATCTACCGAAAAGGTTACAGGAAAATTACGAACGGCTCTTAAAACAGCACTACAGGCTCAAGGTTTTGATCTTCTAGATGATAAAAAATCCAAGATGATTGAAAAGGTGAAGAACATTTTGATTGCGCTGGTTCAAGAAGAGCATCAACTTGACAAAATAAATATCTCCGAATATGTTTCTCAGGAAATCGCTGCAGATTATGGTAGTTTGAGTCAGATATTTTCGGATCAAGAAGGATATACCATCGAACATTATTTTATTTTACAACGAATCGAAAAAGTAAAAGAACTCCTTCGCTACAATGAAATGTCGCTCAGTGAAATTGCTATAAAGATGCATTTCTCAGATGTGGCGCATCTTAGCAATCAGTTCAAAAAAGTTGTTGGTTGTACTCCGACCGCTTTCAAGAAATTCCAACGAGTAGATAGAAAGCCGTTAGACGCGATTTAGCTTACAAATCATATCTATAATTATACAAACAGTTGTCGCTACAAATTCCGAAATTTGTGACAACTGTTTTTTTTTGGACAGAACTTTCAGAGTTTCGAAACTCGCAACTTTAAATTTTTAGGTTGCATTTAATAACACAAAACTACAATGACAAGTAAATACATAATTAAAGGAATGACCTGCGACGGCTGTCGAACAGAAGTCGAAAAAGCATTAAACGCAATTTACGAAGTTGGAGCAATTGTTACTCTTGATCCACCAATTGCAACTATAAAAACGGATCATAGAATCGACGTTGCTGTTTTTCAAAAAGCAATATCTAAGGTAGGAAATTATAGAATAACTTATTTTGAAGATAGCACAGCAGCCAAGAATTCAAGCGCCAGATTAACTGAAGATCATGTAACTTTTGAATATGATGTTACAGGAATGTCCTGTAATGGTTGTCGAACAAAAGTTGAAAACACTTTGAATCAGATTTTAGGTGTGGAAGCCGTAGTTACTCTTGATCCACCCGTTGCATCAATCACCACCAAAGAAAGATTGAGAACATCGGTTTATCAAGATGCCTTATCTGAAAAAGGAGATTATACTATTACTGCGATTGACGGTGAGCAATCTGTTGCGACTCCAGATTCTTTCAACTCTGCTGATAAAATTACTCAAGATTATGTCGTCACCGGAATGTCTTGTGATGGTTGCAGAATGAAAGTTGAAAAAACGTTGAGCGAAATTCCAGGAGTTGAAGCAAATGTAACTCTTGATCCGCCTGCAGCAAAAATTACTTCGAAAGAAAAACTGGATTTATCTGTGTTGCAGAATGCATTGACTGAAAAAGGAGATTATACAATTACCGCAGTTGATGAAGAGCAGACAAACCGCGTTTCGAATTTAGAGACTTTAAGCACTACAGAAAAATTTTCTCACGACTATATCGTCACTGGAATGACTTGTAATGGTTGTCGAACAAAAGTTGAAAAAGCTTTAAATGAAATTTCAGGTGTGGAAGCAGTTGTAACTCTTGATCCGCCAGCAGCAAAAATCACCACTGATAAAAGATTCAAAACTGAGGTTTTTCAAGAAGTTTTAATCGAAAAAGGAGACTATACAATTCGAGGAATTGACGAAGCCGAAGCGCCAGCAATCAAAAGCTGTTGCTCGACAAAACCAAAAGATGATAAAAAATATTCAACCACTCCAGGGAAGTTTTACTGCCCAATGCATTGCGAAGGCAGTAAAGAATATGACAAAGCTGGCGATTGTCCAGTCTGCGGAATGGATCTGGTGCAACAGCCAATTGTCG
>CBDUDY010000281.1:0-2673 GCA_965366055.1 uncultured bacterium | reverse complement strand
GGCATTATTCAATAAAAAAAAGTCCGCTATTTCTAACGGACTGCAAATGTATATGATTTTGTTTTTTATTCAAAACATTTATCGATTTATTTTACTAAATATGTGTTCTTAATTTTTCTTTTCGTTTTATTAGTGATCTTTCGAGTGATTCTGCAGCAGAAACTACCGCTTCTTCAAAAGTTTTACATTGCTTCTGCACTACAAATTCGTCGCCTGGAACATTCATTTTAATATCGACGCATTTGTTTTCCTTCTCACTGGTTTTTTCTGCCTTCAAATACACATCAGCAAAAACCACTTTGTCATAATATTTCTCCAATTTGTCCATTCTCTCTTGAATGAAATTAACGAGTTTTTGATCAACATTAAAATTGACCGCGTGAACATTTACTTTCATACCTATACTATTTTAGGGTTACTATCAATACACTATTTCTGCTCTCGTGGATGTGCGCCAGAATACGCTTTCTTAAGCTCAGCCAAACTATTATGCGTGTAAACTTGCGTGGAGGCTAAGCTTGAATGCCCTAACAATTCCTTAATCGAATTTAAGTCTGCACCGTTATTCAGCATATGCGTGGCAAATGTATGTCTCAAGATATGCGGGCTACGCTTTGCCTTTTCGGAAACAAGACCAAAGTACGAATTTATTAATCTATAGACAAAAGAATTATTCAACTTCTGACCTCTGTCGGTCACAAAAAAATTCTCGATTTCAGATGCCTTTTCAATAGTTTTTCGAAGCATCTTATAGGTCACAATTTTTTCCCTGATAATTGGAAGTAGCGGAATTAATCGTTCCTTATTTCGCTTTCCTACAACTTTAATCACATCTGCGTGCACATTATCTAAAGTTAGCCCGATTAATTCGGCACGTCGAATTCCTGTGACATAAAATAAATCAATTATCAATTTATCGCGAACTCCAGCAAAATCGTCGCTAAATTCCATTTCATATAAAACCTCGTTTAATTCTTTTTCAGAAAAAGGCAGTTGAAGTTTTGTTTCGGTTTTCAATGCGCGATGTTTCTGTAAAGGAGTGGAAGAATTTACTCCGATTATCTGGAGAAATTTAAAAAAAGATTTAAGCGATGCTATTTTTCGGTTGATTGTTCGATTTTTAATTCCGGCATTAACAAGGGAGATAATCCATGAACGAATGATGGAATACTGCACATCTTGCAAACCACTATCTGGAAATAAATTTTTATAAAATAAATCAAATTCACGCAGATCTGTCTGGTATGCCTGCAATGTTAGAGGAGAATAATTTTTTTCCTTTTGTAAATATTCTGAAAAAGCGTGAAGATTTGAATCCATCTATCTTATTAGTAAAAAGTAAAGTTAGAAAAAAACCGAATGAAACCTACTTTTCTGGCAAAAGGAATTGCTAGCATTTGAAAGGGATTTCGCGAGAAGGATGGCAGCGGAAATCCTTTGTTGTGGCGTTGCGAAGCAAAAGCTACCACAAAGATTGGGAGTGAACAGCCTGACCGACGCCAGGCTAAATGTTGAATTTTTTACAAAAATATTTTGGCGTCGGGCTCGCCCAAATAAAAACAAAAATCCACTATTCCAAAGACTAATGCCTTCAAAATAGTGGATTTAAACTTATAAAATAGAAATACTAGTTCTCTAAATTGTCCTTCATGTTCTGAATGTAAGATGCTTTTTGCATTTTCATTCTATTTGAAACTGATGGTTTCATGAAAGCCGTACGCGCACGTAACTGACGAACAGTTCCCGTTTTGTCGAACTTTCTTTTATAGCGCTTTAATGCTCTATCGATATTTTCTCCGTCTTTAATTGGTATAATTAACATAATGTAGACACCTCCTCTCGTTAAGTGTGCAAAAGTACGAATGTTATTTGGATAAACAATTCTTTTTCTACCGAAACTCGAATATCCGAATTGTAAAAGCAAAACTCAGGAAACGAAAAAAGTCGCTCGCGCGACTTTTTCTATATTTATTCAACCAATAATTGAACTTCCTACTGAAGCTAAAATATTAGGAAAAATTACTTAACTGCTGGTTGATAATTTTGCTTATCAATAATCATTTTCGACAAAATTTCCTTCATAATTTCCGAAGTTCCTCCGCCAATTGGCCCTAGACGACTATCTCTCATCAAACGCGCTAACGGATACTCTTCCATATAACCATATCCACCAAGCATTTGTAAACAACTGTAAATTGTATCGTCAGCAACTTTAGTCGATTTTAATTTTGCCATACTAGCTTCTTTCACAACATATTCACCTTGGTCTAATCGTGCAACAGCGTCATAATTAAATAACTTACAGTGCGCAACTTCAGTAGCATGCTCTACCATAGTATGACGTAACGCTTGAAATTTACTAATCGTAGTCCCAAAAGCTTCACGGCTTCCCATATAGTCTATGGTGTAATCTATAGCATATTCCGCTCTAGCATGTGCATTTACCGCCATAATTAAACGTTCAAATGCAAAATGTTGCATGATGTAAGGAAAACCTTTTCCTTCCTCACCCATCAAATTATCTGCGCTAATCTCTACGTTATCAAATGCAATTTCAGCAGTATCTGAAGCTCTCCAACCTAGTTTGTTAAGCTTTGTAGCAGATACGCCTTTCAAGCTTGTATCCACTAAAAAAATGCTGATTCCCTTGTTTCCAAGTTCTGGACTTGTTTT
>CBDUDY010000280.1:0-2693 GCA_965366055.1 uncultured bacterium | reverse complement strand
CGCTTTGATTCCATTTCACTTTAATCTTATAATAGTCGGTATTGTCGTCACTGATTATTTCCCCTCCTGAAATTAGTTCCCAAGTTGAAGATGCGTAAACATCAATTGGTATAAAATATTCTTCAACACTATTGATTTTTGTCATTGTATTACCGAAAATAACAGGCATTTTGGGTAAATATGGGGTTAGGCGTCCAATATTAAAATTTTGACTGCTATAACTAATTAGTTCGTCCTTAAATTCATTGTAGATAAAGTTGTTAGAGCAAATAAAGCAAAGTTTAGTAGTCCAAGTTTGTCCTTGATCTTGCGAGCTATGTAGTATGTTATAGAAGTAATAAAACTCTGAAATAAGCCAATAGGTATCTGTTATAAATGATATACTAGCTATATCAATGTTAGGCTGATTTAAAGGATTTGTAACTTGTAGAGATTCGTACGTACCGTTGGTTAAGTTTACTTTAAAATATTCGTCATATCCATTGTGTACTAAAATAGAGTCAGATCCAAATGCCTTCGACGATATATTATATCCTGGAATTGTGACGGTATTTGTCCAAGATTCTCCCTGATTTTCACTTTTATAAAGCACGAACCCATTAGTTTGCGAATATCCCCAAATATAAATTTCGCCTAATGTTTTAAATTTAGTGCCATAAAACGATGTATTGGCTATCTCAGGGATTTGTAAATTGGTCCAAGTTTGCCCCTTGTCTGTGCTAAAGTAATCAGCGTAAAGAAAAGTATTTTCGTCAATGGCAGTAATTACCGGGTTTCCAACATTATTAATATAAGGAAGAAGACTCGTATTTTCTTGCCAAGTGAGACCGTAATCATCAGATTCTACTATCGCAATTGCGATGTTAAAATCCGATAAAGCCTCATAAGTATAATAAATAATTTTTGAGTTCTTGGCGTATAAAAGTGCTCCTAATTTTTTGTCGGTTTTTACTATTTGTTTCCAAGAATTTCCATTGTCTTTTGAGATATGGACGTATAACGCGCTGTTAGTATAATCGGTACTGTTATCATACTGATCTATAACTGCCGCAGTAAAAATATTATTCTCATTAGGCAGAATTTTTAAATTTGCCACATTATTAGATTTTACATTGAAGGAATCTAGGGTAGAATAGGTATTTCCTGAATCTTGAGTTTTTAAAATTATTCGACCACTTGTGCCATATAAATGAGAAGCAACCAAAACACCTTGTGTATCTTCATAAAAATAAATGTCTGAAATTGAACCCAAATCATCTTTTAAAGGAGTTCTTGTAACTTGATTGGTGGTTAAATCCAATCGTAGTAATTCTTTTTTGTAGCCTGTATCGGTAGCAACTTCTGCATATAAAAAGTTGCTTTTTATATCGAAATTGCCATTTGTAACAATGTTGACACTTATTTCTAATTCATTTACAATATTCCAAGACTCGCCAATATTAGTAGTTTTATAAACTTGTATTCCTTGACTTGAATTTGTAGAAAGATATAAATTATTGTTAGGGCCATTTTTAATATTTACAATCGACTCATTAGTGTCGAGACTTTGAGGAAATGTAGGCTGTTGTAGCCAAGTTATTCCTCCATCGATTGTTTTAAAAAGTTTGTTTCTTTTCCATAAAAAACCAATAGATTCGTCTACAAAATGAAGATTGAAAATCATAGTTTCTTCTTGAGCATATTCTAATTTGTCTATGGTTAGAGAAGTAGGGATTTTTTTCCAATTTAGACCGGCATCGGGTGTTTTAAAAATAATTAGTTCTGTTTCACCGAAATTAAATCCACTTATATATCCAATTTTATCATTTACAAAGCTTACAGATGATAGACTTTCTTTACCATCATACCTCAAACTCTGATAATTCCAATTAAGACCTTTGTCATTTGTAAATAAAATATGGCCGTTAAATCCAACTATAATTGCAGAAGTTTCATCTATAATTTGAGTAGATAATAGCGGATAATCAAGTAGTGTTTCGTAGTCAGGTAATTGAAAATCTCTCCACGTTTCGCCTCCATCGTTGGTGATCATTAGTTTTGCACCTCCAATTGCAAATCCATTCATGTCGTCCCAAAATCTAATTTTCTCAATATTCTGAGAAATGACTTCTGTATAGATGCCACATTGAGCAAATGAAATATTTGATATAAGTACCAGAGAAATTAATAGTAGGTAGAGCTTTTTCATGTACTAGATTTGAATTTTAAATGTACTAAGAATTCAAGCCATTTTTAGAGATATATTTAAAGTTCTTGCTAATAAGTGATTTTGATAATTTGATTGTTAAATTAAAAGTATGATTGATTTGGTTAAAGTAGAAGTGTAAAAATAAACTGCTGACATTTAGAAATTAAAAAAATATATACTTTTAAGATCATTGCTTTTGTAAAAATATATAGCCTGGCAAAATGATAGTTGATTTTAAATTTCAAGCGGTTACTTTTTCTTAGAAACAAAAAATTTTCTTGCGCAAGGAATATTGAGGCAGCCGAAAAATTTAAAGGTAGCACGGTTGTTGTGCCAAGTTTACGCCCAAAAAAATAAAAATATTAATCTAAACCTTCATCTTATTCCTAGGCAAATTAATCTCGTGTGCCTGCGGATATGGCGCGCGTTGTGTCATCGAAATATCTTCTTTTAACTTGTTTTGAGTTGCAAATCGCTCTTTTTCGGTGTTATTGTAGCGAGGATC
>CBDUDY010000279.1:0-2708 GCA_965366055.1 uncultured bacterium | reverse complement strand
TGAAGTCCTGGCGGCTCAGTCATATTTGCGATGATGATATCTTTTACTTTTCGAATTTTCATCACATTATCTTCATCACTTAAGAAAGGACATTGCTCAGAAACTGGATCTTCGCTCTGATTAAAGTAGAGACTTAAAATTTCGTATCCTTTTCCTTTAAAGTAAAGATTCTTGATTGATGTATGCAAATTGTAATGAAACATCTGACTTAGCACAATTGCCATCGACGGACTTACATCTTCTTCTTTATAGTATTTCTTGTCCTTATTATCAGAATTTAGAAAGCTGATATAATTTGCCTCATTAGAAAACAACGCGTGAAATTTCTTGATGGAAATCAAAACGGTGATCACCCAAGATTCTGCGCTTAGTTCTAAATTTAGCGGAAGCTCCTTTTGAGGATTGTATAAAAACAGGGATTTACTGTCTCGAAGTTCTAGTGCGTACGAGCCATTATTAAAGATAAATTTCGACTTCCCTTTCAGTTGAAAGTGAAACTGTATCAGTCCAGTACTCACAGAATGCGAGACAAATTCAGTTTCTGAAGTGTTGTTTTCAGATTTGATTATAATGAAGTCTTCTTCAATTGTAATAATTTCGGGAGAACCCATAGCGATGTTTTTTAAAAATAAAATTTAACATTTGAGAGATTCTTATTTAGAACAACTCTAAATAAAATCACTCTAACAAGCTGATTTCATTGCAAAGTTACGCTATTTTACTAAAAAGAAACGATTTATAAATCTAAAAGCTTACAGCGTTATAAAAAGTACTTCTAGCGTTACTTTCATCCGCAAGATAGCTATAGTTTTGTATCGTCTTAAAGAGATATCTTCAAATATGGAAAATTACAACTCGTCGAAGCACCTAACTTTTTACGCTATTGGACTAAGCTACAAGAAAGCTGACGCTGGTATGAGGGGAAAATTTAGTGTTGATTCGGTAGCAAAAACAAACCTATTAGCAGAAGCGAAAGAAAATGGTTTGGAAAGTTTAATCGTTATTTCTACTTGCAATCGCACGGAGATTTACGGTTACGCAGAACATCCTTTTCAATTAATTCAGCTTTTATGTAATCATAGTTTAGGTACAGTTGAAGATTTCCAAAAAGTCGCTTACGTATATAAAAACAACGAAGCAGTAAATCACTTATTTAGAGTTGGTACAGGTTTAGACAGTCAGATTCTTGGTGATTTTGAAATTATCAGTCAGATTAAAAACGGATTTGTAGAGGCGAAAAATATGGGTCTTACCAATGCTTTTATGGAAAGACTTATTAATTGTGTCATTCAAGCGAGTAAGAGAATCAAGAACGAAACTCAAATTAGTTCTGGCGCTACTTCAGTTTCTTTTGCATCTGTGCAGTACATAATGCGTAGCATCGAAGATCTTAAAAATAAAAACATCCTTCTTTTTGGTACCGGAAAAATTGGTCGTAATACTTGTGAAAATTTGGTAAAGCATACTAAGAATGACCATATCACACTTATCAATCGTACCAAAGATAGAGCGCTAGAAGTTGCCGGAAAGTTTAATCTTATCGTTCAAGACTTTAGCGACCTTCAATTAGAAATTCAGAAAGCAGACGTATTAATTGTTGCAACAGGAGCTCAAAAGCCAACTGTTGATGCAGCAATTTTAAATATAAAAAAGCCTTTACTTATTCTTGATCTTTCGATTCCAAAGAATGTAGATGAGAATGTAAAGTCAATTCCAGGAGTTACACTTGTGCATATGGATGACCTTGCACAAATGACCGATGAAACTCTTAGCAATAGAAAAAGTCAAATTCCTGCTGCCGAAGCGATTATCGAAGAGGTAAAAGGGGAATTTAAAGCGTGGCTTAAAGACCGCAAGTTTGCTCCAACGATTTTTGCACTTAAAGCAAAACTGAATTCCATTAAGCAGAATGAACTAAACTTTCAGCGTAAGAAATTCAGCGATTTTCACGAAGAGCAAGCAGAAATTATTAGCAATAGAATTATTCAAAAAATAACTACTCATTTTGCCAATCATCTAAAAGATGATGACACTATGGTAGATGAAAGTATAGAATGGATCGAAAAGATCTTTCAAATTGAAGCGCTGGCAAAATGACAAAAATCATCAGAATTGGAACTAGAGATAGCGAACTTGCACTCTGGCAAGCCAATCACGTTCAAGATAAACTAAGAGATTTAGGCTATAATACCGAAATCGTTCCCATCAAATCTGTAGGAGATATCGTTCTTGACAAACCATTATATGAGTTTGGAATCACAGGAATTTTCACCAAAACTTTAGACGTTGCAATGATTACCAATCAGGTAGATATCGCAGTACATTCTATGAAGGATGTGCCAACTGCTTTGCCATTGGGAATCGAACAAGTTGCAGTTTTGGAACGCGAAAGTACATTGGATATCATTGTCAAAAAAGGCGATGTAGATTTTCAAGCGCCTTGCACAATTGCGACAGGATCGTTGAGAAGACAAGCTCAATGGTTGAATCGATATCCAAATCATCAAGTGGTAGATTTGCGTGGAAACGTAAATACAAGACTTCAAAAGCTTGCCGATAATCCTTGGGAAGGAGCAGTATTCGCTGCTGCCGGACTAAACCGTATCAACAAAAAACCAGCGAATTTTCAAGAATTAGATTGGATGATTCCCGCACCTGCACAAGGCGCGATGGTGGTTGTGGTGATGGCAAACGATGATTATTGTAAG
>CBDUDY010000278.1:0-2804 GCA_965366055.1 uncultured bacterium | reverse complement strand
CCTATAAAAAATATAACATTGATGATAAGCAGTTGCTTAACAAGAGGTGTGATGTTCATCATACTTTAAAACTTTTTATCTATATCTTCTACTCTAATTGTTGTAAAAGTGGTTTTCTGGAACGGACATACATTTTGCTCTTTGCAAGCAAAAAGTCCATTCACAATATTTTCTTGATCTTGTTCATTTAAAGTAACTCCCGTTTTCACGGCAAGACTCTGCGCCATTGATTTGGCAATCTGATCACTTTGGCTAAAACTCGTAAGCGGGATATCCGAATGCAAGTCAGACAATAGCTGTTCTAGAACCAAGGTAACTTCACTTTCGGAAACATTTACAGGAACTCCAGACACCACTACACTCTCCGTCTCGTTGGCATCAAATACGAATCCAACATTGGTAAGTGATTCTTTCATATCCTCGATAGCGAGCAATTCTTCACTTCCAAAATACAAATGTAACGGAAAAAGCAATTGCTGACTCAAGCCTTTTTTGATCGTAATACTTTTAAGAAATCCTTCGTACAAAATGCGTTGATGCGCTCGATGCTGATGCACAATTACCATCCCATTTTTGATAGGACTTACAATATATTTCCTATTAAGCTGATATGTTTTTGTAACTGCTTTTTCTGCTCCATCATCAAAAAGAGAAGATGTTATAACATCTTGTTCAAATTCGAATCCAGAAGTATGTGTCGGCTCTTTTTCACCTTCTAGTCCAATGTATAAACTATCCCAATTTCCGGTTGCTTTTGGGAAATGTCGACCTGAAGAGTGATTTACAGAAAAACTACTAGATTCCCGAGATGGGGATTTTGGAGAATTATCTGCAAACGGATTGTAATCTCCATTAAATTCAACCGTTGGCGTTGCAGCCGAAGAATTCCTGTAATCATATGGAGTATCAAGCGAAGGATCTCTATCAAAATCCAAAACAGGCGCCACATTAAACTGACCTAAACTATGTTTTACGGCAGCTCTCAAAATAGCGTACAATGCTTTCTCGTCATCAAACTTAATTTCAGTTTTAGTCGGATGAATATTGATATCTATTGAACTCGGCGGAACTGTCAGGTATAAAAAATAAGACGGTTGCGAACCATCTTTTAATAGGCCTTCGTAAGCAGACATTATTGCGTGATGCAAATAACCGCTTCTTATAAATCTATTATTGACAAAGAAGAACTGCTCAGTTCTATTTTTCTTAGCAAATTCCGGTTTACTGACAAATCCACTCACTTTTACGATTTCGGTCTCCTCTTCTACCGGAACTAATTTTTCATTAGTTTTTCCAGCAAAAATGGTCACGATTCGTTGACGAATATTAGAAATTGGCAAATTGTAAACATCACTTCCATTGTGATACATACTAAAATGTATTTGCGGATGCGCGAGTGCAACCCTCTGAAATTCGTCTATGATATGTCTTTGCTCAACAATTTCTGATTTAAGAAAATTACGTCGAGCTGGAATATTAAAAAATAAGTTTTTAATGGCAAATGAAGTGCCTGTCGGCAAAACTGCTACTTCTTGCGAAACATATTTACTACCTTCAATGATAATGTGATGTCCCAACTCATCAACTTCCTGCTTTGTCTTTAACTCAACATGTGCAATCGCGGCAATAGACGCAAGTGCTTCACCTCGAAAACCTTTTGTTGACAGGGCAAATAAATCCTCGGCCTGTCTAATTTTGGAAGTTGCATGTCTTTCAAAACACATACGTGCATCGGTAACATTCATTCCTTGTCCATTATCTACAACTTGAACTAGCGTTTTACCGGAATCTTTGATGATTAATTTAATATCAGTTGCCTGCGCATCTACGGCGTTTTCCAACAGTTCTTTAACCACCGAAGCAGGTCGCTGAACGACTTCACCGGCAGCAATTTGATTGGCAACATGATCTGGAAGTAACTGAATAATACTTGGCATTCTTGATTTTTAATTAGCTTTCAAATTTACATAAATATTGTAACAATCCTTTACAATGCCTCGCGGATTAACGAGAAGTTATCAAAAGCAAAAAACCCATTTAAGAGATAAATGGGTTTTTTTATGAATGTCGAAAAATAAAATAATTTCTATTCTTCCAATTTTCTTGTTCCTTCTTCTATTTGCAATTGTGCTGCTAGAAGATTGTTGTTGTTTCCTTTGTAACAAAGATTTGCTTGCTGACGTAAAAAAGCCATTTTAATTGCCGCAATTGCTGCTTCTGTACCTTTATTACCGTGAGCACCACCACTTCTGTCTAGTGATTGTTGCTGATTATTATCTGTCAATAAACAGAAAATTACCGGAACATCACTCGTAACATTCAAATCTTTGATTCCCTGTGTTACTCCTTCGCAAACAAATTCAAAATGCATTGTTTCACCTTTAATAACGCATCCAATTGCGATTACGACATCAACATTTTGAGTCTCAATCATTTTTTTGGATCCATAAACAAGTTCAAAACTTCCTGGCACATTCCATCGGGTAATATTCTGCAATTGAGCACCGCAATCTCTTAGCGCTGCCTCACAGCCTTTATACAATCCCTCAGTAACCTCGTCATTCCATTCAGAAACAATAATCCCAAACCGAAAATCATTCGCGTTTGGGATCATTTTTTTATTGTATTCAGATAAATTCTTATTTGCCGTAGCCATGTTTTTTATTTTTGTGACAAACCAATCAGCGCATCAACTGAATTTGCTTCTGGAGTCTTTTTGTAAGATTCCTTAATTTCAGTAAAGTGCTTTAAAGCCTCGTCGTTCTTACCCAAAGTTAAGGCAATTTTTCCAGCTTTTAATAAAA
>CBDUDY010000277.1:0-2823 GCA_965366055.1 uncultured bacterium | reverse complement strand
TTTTGTTTTTTAAATAAATAATAAATAGGTTTACGACCTTAAAATTACAATACAATAATAACCCAAATTTATATGAAGAAATTCTTTGCATTTACAGCAATTGTCGCCTTGTTAGTGAGCTGTGGTCGTTCCAATGACAAAGGTGAATTGGTTGGAGTAAAAGGAAAAAAGTGGCATCCTGAGAAACCTTACGGAATGGCTTTAATTCCTGGAGGCTCATTTATTATGGGGAACTCTGGAGAAGATGTTGCTGCTATTGGTGATGCTCCTACAAAAACTGTAACAGTTCGTGCATTTTATATGGACGAAACAGAAATAACAAATAGTGAGTACCGTGAATTTGTGAACTGGGTACAAGATTCTATTATCAGAACTCGTCTTGCGATTCTTGCAGATGAGGTTGGACAGACTTCTGGTGAAGGTGGAAAAAATGCAAGTAGCATTGGTAGTTATGCTTTTAGTGATGCAGATCCAGAAAAAATGACTCCATACGATAAGTATATGTATGAAAACTATTATAGCATCGGAACGGATGATGATCCATTTGCAGGTAGAAAACTTAATAAGAAAGTAAAACTTATTACAGATACTGCAAAATATCCAGATGAGTACTACACTGAAGTAATGGATACTATGTATCTTCCCGTAGCTGAGTCTTACAATGGTTTACGTACAATTGATGTAACTAAATTGAAATTCCGTTATTCTTGGATGGATATTCAAGCTGCTGCAAAGGCGAAAGTTGGTAAGAGAAGTGATTTTATCAAAACTGAACAAGTGCAAGTTTATCCTGACACAACGGTTTGGATTAAAGACTTTGCTTACTCATATAATGAGCCGATGCATAATGATTATTTCTGGCACCAAGCTTATAGTGAATATCCAGTAGTTGGAGTTGCATGGACTCAAGCAAAAGCTTTTTGTGCATGGAGAACGCTTAAGAAAAATGCTTATATCAAATCTAAGAAAAAAGGACGTAATCTTATAAACTCTTTCAGATTGCCAAGTGAGGCAGAATGGGAGTACGCTGCAAGAGGTGGATTAGAGTCTGGAATGTATCCTTGGGGTGGTCCTTATACTAAAAATGATAGAGGTTGCTTCTTAGCAAACTTTAAACCAAATAGAGGAGATTATGCTGCTGATGGTGCATTGTATACTGTAGAGGCAAAATCGTATGATGCTAATGGTTACAATCTTTACAATATGGCGGGTAACGTTGCAGAATGGACAGACTCATCTTACGACGCAAGTTCATACGAATATGTTTCTACAATGAATCCAAATGTTGGTGATTTAAAAAATCAACGTAAGGTTGTACGTGGAGGATCATGGAAAGATGTTGCAATGATGCTAAGAGTTGGAACTCGTGACTTTGAATATGCTGATACAGCAAGAAGTTATATCGGATTCAGAACAGTACAAGATTACATGGGTACTCAGACAACTGGGAATACCGCTAGATAAGAACTATATTAATTCAAACTATAAATTTTAAACCTAAACTAACCTAACACACAAAAATTATTATGGCATTATTGAGCAAAAAAACAATGAATTTCGCTTACGGTATGGGAGCAGCAGTAGTTATTATTGGAGCACTCTTCAAACTGATGCACTGGCCTGGAGCAGGAATTATGCTAATTGTAGGTCTTGGAACTGAAGCATTCATTTTCGCCCTTTCAGCTTTTGACGCAGTAGATAAAGATATTGACTGGTCTATCGTTTTCCCTGAATTAGCAGGAGGAGCTGTTGCAACAACTAAAAAAGGAATGAGAGCTGAAGAGCCTGCAGAAGCTCAAGGAATGCTTTCTCAGAAATTAGACAATATGTTAAAAGAAGCTAAGATTGATGGAGCGCTTATGTCAAGCCTAGGAAACAGCATCAAAAACTTCGAATCTGCTGCAAAAGGAATTGCTCCTACTGTAGATTCAATAGCTTCGACTAAGAAATATAGTGAAGAACTTACGACAGCTGCTGCTCAAATGGAGTCGCTAAACAGTCTTTACAAAATACAATTAGAAAGTGCTTCAAGAAACGCACAAATTAACCAAGAAGTTGCTGAGAACAATTTGAAATTGAAAGATCAAATGCAATCTCTTACTTCAAACTTGTCTTCTTTGAACCAAGTTTATGGTGGAATGCTTTCTGCTATGGGTTCTAATAGAGCAAACTAATTCTCACCCACCTTTTTTTTAAATAACCACTCAAAAATCAATTACAAAAAATGGCCGGAGGAAAATTAACCCCTAGACAGAAGATGATTAACTTGATGTATCTAGTTTTCATCGCAATGTTAGCGCTTAACATGTCAAAAGAAGTATTATCTGCTTTTGGTATTCTTAATAATAAAATAGAAGAATCAAATACAATTACTAAAGTTCGTAACGAAGCTTCTTATCAGCAATTAGTTCAGAAAGCATCTGAGCAGCCATTGCAGTACGGTGATAAAAAAGCGAAAGTTGAAAAAATCAGAAAATTATCTGCAGATTTCAATAAGTATATCGAAGGATTCAAAACTGAGTTTACTAGCAAACTTGAAAGAGATGCTAATGGCAACTTACCTTTTGAACAAATGGATCAAAGTAGTCAGATTGACGAAAAATGGTTCGAAGGTGAAACAACTACTAAAGCTGGAAAAGAGTTTTTAGATAAGATTGCAAGCTATGTTGCTCAGTTAAAAACAATCGGAGGTAGTGCAATCACTGCTGACGAGATGAAAAAAATTGAAAACAGATTTTCAACAAAACCTGTTTTTTCTAAAACTGAGAACAAAAATATTCAGTGGTTGGATTATAACTATAAAGGTTTCCCTTTAATAGCTTC
>CBDUDY010000276.1:0-2834 GCA_965366055.1 uncultured bacterium | reverse complement strand
CTTTCTTCGGCAGTACTAAAACCTGCATATTGACGAATTGTCCACGGACGACGCACGTACATTGTAGAATAGGGTCCGCGCAAATTTGGCGCAAAGCCAGCTCCATAATCTAAGTGAGTCAAATTGTCTGTGTCCTCTTTTGTATAATGAGACTTCAATTCGATGTCCTCGGCAGTCATAAAAAGCTCATTCGACTTCTCTTGTACCGAGTTCGTATCTTTTAATTGAAGATTTTCAAGATTTTTTCTTTTCATAATATGTACTAAAATACATTCGACATTGTTATTTCTTTGAAATTCACAACTGTCTTATTCTTTTTCGCTATCGAGTCTTTCTTGTTCAGATTTCTCCGAAAGTCGTTTTTCTACAATAGGTTGTAATATTGTTTTCTTGGATTTGAATTTCTGAAAAGGAAATAATTCCATATCGCCAGACATTCTATCATTCTTGTTCGGATGCTTATTTGTCCCAATCAAAACCTCTTTTCCAGAATCAAATAAAGCCTGCTCTT
Source organism: uncultured bacterium (assembly GCA_965366055.1). GTDB lineage: Bacteria > Bacteroidota > Bacteroidia > Flavobacteriales > Flavobacteriaceae > Flavobacterium. The sequence goes on along the minus strand of CBDUDY010000276.1, from coordinate 2,323 downwards.
TTTCAGCATTCTCCATAATTTTTCTTTGGATAGTTCCTTCTTTCAATTGTTTCAAAAATCCTCCGTTTGCTTCGATATCTTTAAATAATGCAAGTGCTTTTTCGGCAAGTTGCTTGGTTAGCGATTCGATATAATAACTGCCGTCTGCAGGATTTCCAACTTTGTCCAGATAACTTTCCTCTTTCATAATCAGCAATTGATTACGAGAAATACGTTCTCCAAATTCATTGCATTTGTGGTAAAGTGCATCGTAAGGCATATTTGAAACTGAATCAGCTCCACCCAAAATTGCGCTCATACATTCGGTAGTTGTGCGTAATAAATTTACGTTGTAATCGTAAATAGTTTTGTTACGTTTACTTGGTTTTGCCAAAATATGACATTCGATATTGCTGTTATACTCTTTTGCAAGTGTTTCATAAAGAACACGCATCGCTCGGAATTTTGCAATTTCGAAAAAGTAATTCGACCCAATTGCCATTTGCAAAAGCATTGGCTTATCAGTTGATTCAACCGTATTCAAATATTCGTTTGCGTGCGCAAGTGTATAAGCCAATTGCTGAACAATATTTGCTCCCGCATTCTGATAAAGACTTGCATTAACCGAAAGGGCAGAAGCAGATTTTAGAGTTTGTGTCTGCAATTTCAAGAATTCCAAATTATCAGTTGGTTTGCTTTCGAACCAGTTTCCGTCTTTTGCCAAATTGTGAATCGGATCTATCAAAACGAAAATCGTCGCATTTCTATTAGCCACAGCTAAATCTAAAGCTTTTGTAAAATCGGCGCAAAGAAAACGCAGTTCAAAATAAATGGTTGTGTTTTCGATCGCAACTTCCTTGATAAGTCGACTGATATCAAGATTTTTATCTTCGATAATGAAGTACAAACTTTCGGCACCACGATTTAAACTGTCGTTGGCGCGAAAGATTGATTTCTCCAAATCATATACAAATATGTCTTGGCAAATTAAAAATCCGTTAGATTGTTTGCTAGTCTGAAGAACAGAATTGTCTTCGTCTCTATGGTAAAAAGGTTTTACCTTAATATTTTCAAGGCTTTCCCAAATAAGCGTCTCATTATAATCTGCGCCTTTGAGGTCAAATTGTATTTGTTGTTTCCACTGCTTCGAACTTATAGGATCGAAGGTACTATATAATGGCTCTGACATTTGATGTAGCTATTTTATTTTAAATCAACGTTCGACTTTTTCGGAATTCTCATCTTCAAATTCGATGATGTAAATGTCCTCATTCTCGCGTTTCATATAATATTTTTCTCTTGCGTATTTTTCAATTTGATCTGGATTTTTAAAAGATTTTATACTCTTCAAATCCTCCTTAATCTCTTCTTTATAATACTCTCTATTATCTTCCAATTCCTCAATCTGCTTGTTTAAAAGCCTGTGATCGAGATACGAATAATTATCCAAAAACAGCATCCAACTCACAAAAAACAGCAGTACCCAAATGTACTTATTGCTTATGAATTTGAACCAGCTTCTATCTTTATAGGGATTTTTCATTGCTTAAAATTGGAGATACTTAACCTGATAATATTCTCTTCGTATTAGTTGGTAAATGTACCATTAAAAATAGAACTTTTTCTACACTAAACGCTGTGTAATTACCGCTCGAACCACATCAATTGCTACAGTATTGTATTTATCGTTTGGAATAATAATATCAGCAAAAGCTTTTGTAGGCTCTATAAACTGTTCGTGCATTGGTTTCAATGTAGTTTGATATCTATTTAAAACCTCGTCAAGATCACGGCCTCGCTCGGCGATATCACGTTTTAATCTTCGGATAAGTCTTTCGTCAGGATCGGCGTGAACAAAAATTTTGATGTCGCACATTTCTCTTAATTCGGCATTTGCCAAAATCAAAATTCCTTCAACAATCATCACTTTTCTAGGATGCGTAATAATGGTATCGGTGGTACGATTGTGAGTTACAAAAGAATAAATCGGCTGTTCCACTACATATCCGGCTTTTAATTCCTTTAGATGATTCACCAAAAGTTCGAAATCAATAGCACGTGGATGATCAAAATTTATCAGTGCACGCTCATCAAAACTAAGTGAATTTGTCTCTTTATAATAGGAATCTTGCGATATAATTCCAACTTCAGTCTCAGGCAATTCGTTCATTATCTGATGTACTACGGTTGTTTTTCCACTTCCTGTTCCACCTGCAATTCCAATGATTAGCATAATATTTCTTCTATTTATTTGGCAAAAATAATCATTTAATCTTGAGTGATTTTGCTTTTGCTAGAAAATTGCGGAAGTTGGGAGAGTTGTTTTATGCCTTTCGGCAAAATT
>CBDUDY010000275.1:0-2870 GCA_965366055.1 uncultured bacterium | reverse complement strand
AAAAACTCGCAGATAGGATTTTAGATTATATATCGCAAATTAATAAAACGAATAAAATCAATACTTCTGAAGTTCAGATAGATTGCGATTGGACTTTGGCGAGCAAGAATAATTTCATGAAGTTTATGGAAATTTTAAAATCAAAAACTTCGGGTACTTTATCGGCAACAATCCGATTGCATCAGATAAAATATGCTGCAACGACTGGAATTCCCAATGTGGATTATGGCGTTTTGATGTATTACAATATGGGAAAAATTGCCGCTGATAATTCGAATTCTATCTATGACCGAAAAATTGCCGAACAATATTTGTCTAAACTTTCAGAATATCCGCTTTCGCTAAAAGTAGCACTTCCAATGTTTTCGTGGACAGTTCAAATCCGGACAGAAAAAGTAGTTGGGCTTAACGCTAAAATCACTTTGAAAGATTTAATTTCGAATGACTTTGAAAAGGTTTCCGACAATATTTTTAGAGTCAAAAGAAGTCAGTATCTCAAAGGAAGTCTTCTCAATAAGAATGATTTATTAAAAATCGAAAAAGTAAGTTCTAAAGAATTATCAGATATAGCGTCAGATTTGAAGAAGAATTTGAAGGAAACTCCTGCTGAAATTATCTTTTTTGATTTGAATGAAAATAATATAAAACAATATGAAAAATCCATTTATAAAGAGATTGCTACTGCTTTTTAGTAGTGCAACATTATTGGTCTACGGAACTATTTACGCGTGTGGAGGCGGAGATTGGGATTGGTTTTTCGATTCTAATTTTGCGCCCGAAGCATTTGTAGACGAATCTTATAGTCCATTATTTCTGTCTGGAGATATTTTTTATGATGGTTTTGATACCGATTTGCTTTCCAAATACGATGGTGAAATTGTCGACGATTGGAAGGGGTTTTTAGGTGCTAAAATGTCTCAAGAACAAGTGAAGCATTTTCTGCTAGATAGCAGTTATATTGATGTTCAGAATCTAAAAAGCTATTATAAATCTGGTAAAAGCACTTCTGAAATAAAGAAACTTGCCGGTAGTTTTGATATAAATAATTCGAAGGTGAAATCATTTATCGAATTTCTGACGCTTGCAAAGGAAGTGGAAGAGTTTTCTGTCACTTACGATCCGTGGTCTTATAAACCAATCGAATATTCGGTTCTCAACAACAAGGAATTGGTTGGTAAATTTAAAAAGTTATATCAGAATGAAAATGATAGTTTCCTGAAAAATAGGTATTGGTTTCAGTATATAAAAGCCTTGTTTTACAGCAGGAATTACGTCGAAATAGTTTCCTTTTTTGATCAGACAGCCTCGACTGTGCCTCATAATTCCTTGTACTATCGAGCGATGGGATATGTGGCGGGTTTGCATTATAAAAACAAGGAATATTCAAAATCGAATTACTTGTTCAGCGTCATTTTCGACGAAAACGTGAAAATGCGTAAAACAGCTTTGTTTAATTTTCATCCACAAAAAGATGCAGAATGGAGTAGAACTTTAGAATTAGCGAAAACTGCGAAAGAAAAATCAGCACTTTGGGCATTGTACGGTTATTATAATGATGAAATTTTGGCAATTAAGAAAATTGCTGAGCTTGATCCAAAAAATCCAAATCTTGACTTTTTGCTAACTCGTGTCATCAATAAAATTGAATCACAAATAGATAATTCGCTGAAAGAGAAAAGTGTGGCAGAATATAGGAAATCGGTTCAGAAAATAGTTGATCCGAAAACGTTTGAACTGATAAATTCGATTGCTGCTTCAGACAAAGTCGCTTCGCCTTATCTGTGGTTTTCTGCCGAAGGATATATTCACACACTTACCGCAGACTTCAAAGGTGCCGATATAGCTTTCGCGAAAGCGGAAAAATACTTACCAAAAAATGATTTAGCAATAGCACAATTAGAATTGTTGAAAGTTGTAAATAGAATTAGCGCAACTTCATCGCTAAAAACTGCAAACATCGCTCAACTGACTGCAGATATTGATTGGCTGACCGTAAAAATACCTGCGTTGAATATCGAAAATCTTCGTTATGACAAAGCAGTAATCTGGTCGAAACAATATTTATCGCGACTTTATAAAGAGAATGGAAATATTGTAATGGCTGAATTGTTTGCGCCATCAAAGGATTTCTATACGAATCCGAGCGATATCGAACTGATGAAAACTCTTTTAGCGAAAGCTGGAAAAACTAAAATCGAACAAATAGCGGCCAATCAATACTATCTCAAATTAGATGATATTTTTAAATTTCAAGCCGTTACCGCACTTTACAACGACAAAGTCGCCGAAGCCATTGGTTATATCAGCCAAAGTGGAGATCTACAGGAAATTGAATTTCTAGCAAATCCTTTTAATGGTTTTATCAAAGATTGCCACGACTGCGAACATCAAGCGCCTCAGAAAAAGAAGTTTACTCAATTAGATTTTTTGATTACGATGCAAAAGCTGCAGATTGATTTGGCAAATTCTAATAATACTTATTCCAATGCTTTGCTGCTTGGAAATGCCTTTTACAATATTACTTTTTATGGAAATGGCCGAACCTTTTATGAAGGAAGTGTTATGGGAGATGCTTCGTACGTTGGAGGATATGATAAGTGGGCTTTTGAACAAATTGTAAATATGGGAATGGCTAAGAAGTATTATTATCTGGCTTTAAAAAATGCAGAAAACGATGAACAGCGAGCAAAAGCTCACTATATGCTTGCCAAATGTGAGCGAAATGAATATTACCAAAGCAAGTTTAAGCAAGACGATTATTACTATTCTTGGAACAATGATAAAGTGAATTTCTTAGCTTGGAATGGCTTTAAAGCTTTGAAAAACGATTATAGAAACACCAAATATTATCAAGAGGTTTTGCAGGAATG
>CBDUDY010000274.1:0-2872 GCA_965366055.1 uncultured bacterium | reverse complement strand
GCAATGATGATGAGTTCAAATCCCTATTTTATCTTGATGAAGCCAAATACTTTGGAGATTATTAATGCGATTTGGAAGTTTAGAGAAGACACAAAAATTCCGGTTTGCTTCACGCTTGATGCGGGTGCGAACGTGCATTTGCTGTACCCAGAGTCGGTTAAGGAAGAGGTGCTAGAATTTATTAAGAAAAATTTAGTTGGCTATTGCCAAAATGAACATTATATTTGTGATGAGGTGGGTAGTGGCAGTATGTTACTTTCTTAGAAATTACTCTATTACGCTTATCTCCAAAGCCCCAACAAATCAATCACGGTACGTATGAAAGGACCTTTATTTTACTCAAAAATTTTATTATTTGGAGAATACGGAATTATCAAAGATTCCAAAGGCCTCTCGATACCTTATAATTTTTTTAAAGGTGCCTTGAAAACTGAAGAAAATGATTCGGCAGTTGCACAAAAATCAAATGAAAGTTTACGTCGTTTTGCTACTTATTTGGCTGACATTGACAATAGCATTGTGACTTTCGATATTGATAGCTTGAAATCAGACCTTGAAGAAGGAATGTATTTTGACTCAAGTATTCCTCAAGGATACGGAGTAGGTAGTAGTGGCGCACTTGTAGCCGCTATTTATGATAAATATGCTCAAGACAAAATCACGGTTTTAGAAAATCTTACCCGCGAAAAATTATTGCAACTAAAGACCATATTTTCTCAAATGGAGAGTTTTTTCCACGGGAAAAGTTCTGGTCTTGATCCATTAAATAGCTACTTAAGCATTCCGATTCTTATCAATTCGCACGATAATATCGAAGCGACTGGAATTCCTACACAAAGTTTTGACGGTAAAGGTGCGGTGTTTTTGCTAGATTCAGGAATTGTAGGCGAAACTGCTCCAATGGTGCACATCTTTATGGAAAACTTGAAAGATAAAGGATTCCGTAAAATGGTAAAAGATGAGTTTGTGAAATATACAGATGCTTGCGTAGAAAACTTTCTTGGTGGCGACATCAAGTCACTTTTTACCAATACAAAGCAATTGTCAAAAATTGTACTCAACAATTTTAAACCAATGATTCCTGAGAAATTTCACGGACTTTGGCAGCAAGGAATTGATAGTAATGATTACTATCTCAAACTTTGTGGCTCTGGTGGTGGAGGTTATATTTTAGGATTTACAGAAAATATTGACAAAGCAAGAGAGTCATTAAAAGACCATAAACTGGAAGTAGTTTATCAGTTTTAAGCAAGAAATTCTGCCATTTTAGCTTGGTCAATTCTTAATTTAATTATGTAAATACGCATCAATGGTCAGCAGAAGAGACAAACTTCTTTTAATGAAAATAGTTAGTTTGTTTTCAGTTGTGCGCGGCTATAATATTCCAATTATAATTCTTGCCCAATATCTTTCGGCAATATTTATTTTGGCTCCAGATACTTCTGCAGTCGAAATTCTATTGGATTGGCGTCTATTTATCATTGTTTTCGCTTCTTCTTTGACCATCGCTTCTGGTTATATTATCAATAATTTTTACGATTCACAAAAGGATTTAATCAACCGACCAAGAAAGTCGATGCTGGATAGATTGGTCAGTCAGCACACAAAACTCTACGTTTATTTCGGAATTAATTTCATTGTCTTTTTTATGGCGTTACTCGTTTCTTGGCGAGCTGCTATATTTTTTTCAGGTTATATTTTCTTGATTTGGTTTTATTCTCACAAAGTTAAAAAGTTCACCTTCATCGGAAATCTGATGGCAGCGATGATGGCAGTTTTGCCGTTTTTCGCGATTTTATTTTACTATAAAAACTTCTACCAAGTAATTTTTGCCCACGCTACTTTTTTGTATTTGCTGTTGCTAATTCGCGAAATGGTCAAGGATTTAGAAAATTTATCTGGAGATTTTGTGTCCAATTACCGTACTGTTCCTGTGGTGTTTGGAGAGCGAAAATCCAAAGAAATCATTACAGTTTTGTCGTTGTGCACTATAATCCCGCTATACCTATTAATAGAGGTGTTCGAAATCGGCTATATGGATATTTACTTTTATTGCAGCGCAATCGTATTACTTTTTCTTCTTATCAAACTTTGGAATTCTGCAAGTAAGCCAGATTATTTGCGACTTCATAACGCCTTAAAAATCCTTGTGGTTGCAGGTGTTTTCTGTATTGTTTTAATAGACCCTGCAGTTTTAATACACGGTCGGAAAATGTTACTTCAACTGAGTATTTAAGTTAGAAATATCCTTATTTTTTGGGCGCATACCTCGCCACAACGACTTTTGCTACAATAGGAAAACCGCGTAGGCTCGGCACCGGGCTGTCCGTTATATCTTTGCTGCCAGAACGATTTTCTATAAAATTCATATTGCGGTAAGCAGCAAAGGATGCCACTGCCATCCCTTGCGCGAGGAATCGATAAGATGGAAATAATCTAAGATATCTAAATGATCTAATAAATCGAAATAATCTAGAAAAGCTAAATTAAAATTGGACGATCTGCTTATCAAAGAAGATTGTCGTAACTATTAAAAATTGATGTTATTCCCCTAATCCTACCTCACCCTTCGAGAACTTCTTTGGAAGGAGTTGAATTATGACCGACCGATTTTTTTTTGTTTATAATTATTTTCGATTTTATGTCTTCATCTAATCCTAAGTTTGTCATTTCGACGAAGGAGACCCGAGCTTTTGTGAATAGGCGAAGCAAATCAAATAAAGGTGGCATTTAGTGTTTTTGTTGCGATCAAATAATTTCAATCTAACATAAATCTTCTGATTAAGCACACAGTTTTCGCTTTATTATGTGATTTCTCGCTCTGCTCGAAATGACAAGTTTGCGGAAATGAGTTTGCGGAAAGACATTGTGG
>CBDUDY010000273.1:0-2893 GCA_965366055.1 uncultured bacterium | reverse complement strand
TGTAATCTCTCAAAGCTAAAATTCTTCAACTCCCCATTTACCACTACTCCAGGCATTGGCTTATAACCGTTCATAAATCCTTTCATTGTTGTTCTCGCATCTTCAAGATTCCCAGCGATTGAATACCGACAATTTTCGCGAATTTTCTCCAAAATATATCCTGAAGCCAACCAGTTTGCAGTTCGCGCCAACTGACTTTTAGTGTCCAAAACATAATCGAGTTGGTCAAAAAATATCTCGTTAGTCTGTGCATTAAATTGTGGATAGCCCGAAAGATAAATCTGTCCATTTATAGTTCCCGCCATCGTAAGTGCGATGATCAGCTTTTTGTCCTTGTGCCAAATTTCTACATTCTTTACAATAACTTTTTTGCTTCCTGAGCCAAATTCCTGTCCGGCAAAATTCTTGGTCAAAACTCTCGAGGCATCTTTGTAAGTTGAAACGGCCGCAATATTTGCCGTGGTCGAATTCGGCATTTTCTTTACCGGCTTTAAAACAATTGAATTTTTATCAAAAATTGTCGCTGGCTTTTTGCCAATGTACGTCTGAATATTACATTTCAATCCCATTTCGAGATTAACCACATCTTTTTGCAAAATTGCTTCGGTAGTATAAAGTTCAATCGGCACAATTCTCAACCAACTTTCATATACAGCATCCATTTCAAAAGGCGTCGCAACTTTTTGCAATGCATCAAGTACACTCGACTTAAAATCCATTGACTTTGTAATGCTTTCGTCCAAACTTTTCTCGATGTCAGATCTGAATAAACTTATCGCAGGTTTGATGATATAGGTAATCGGAATATTTTTACCAGCGATTAGAACAGTCGGACTTTCTTTAAAATCTAACGATTGAAATTCGGTTTTTGTGCGCATCTGCCAGTTAGTAAGTGCAATGTCACTAAGTAGAGTAACCGTACCATTAAAGGTATACTTTCGAATATCATACATTTTTATTCCCAATGCTTCAGTTCCTATTCTATATTCCACTTCAGCTTTTAGAGGTAGAAGAACTTGAATTTTACCATTTAGAGTTTTCAATTTAATCGGCATCTGTTTCCAAACTTTCATCGAAATGTCATCATCTTCAATGTTAGAATCTTCATAAATTAGTCCGTTCAATGACTGATTTACTTTGTTTTCGATGTCCTGAACTTTAATTTTTACGGGAAGATTTATATAAGATGTTGAGCTTTCAAAGACAGACGGAGCATTATCTTCGGCAGGTCGGAGGGCGTTAATCGCAGTTCCGGTACTTCCGCAGGAATTTAGCGTAAGCGTAATAATCAAAGTATATAGAAAAATAAGTGTGGTGCGCATCTATCTGATATTTAATTTACAAAAATACTCAGTTCGCAAATAGAAATGAACTTTTAAATAGAAAGCGACAATTATTTTTAACTTTTCAATCGCGAAAACATTACTGTTAACATTTTGGGACATTTTTATGCTCGAAAAAGAGGATAGTAACGAATTATCTTTAAATTTGAAACACGAAAATCATTTGGAAGAAAATTCTATGAAAATAAAATGGTCATTATATTTTTGTCTACTCATATTTGCCGGATCCGTTCTGCACGCACAAGAAAAAAAGTGGACTTTGGACGATTGTGTTCGTTATGCCTTGAAAAATAATATTTCAATTAAGCAAACTGAATTAGATACAGAGCTTGCTGCAATAGACAAGCGAGGTGCCTTTGGAAGTTTTCTACCTCGTATTGGTGCAAATGCCTCTCACTCGTGGAATATTGGTCTTAACCAAAATATTACAACGGGACTTTTAGAAAATCAAACAACTCAGTTTACTGCTGCAGGAATTAATATCGGATTAAATCTTTACAAAGGTTTGCAAAATCAGAATGAACTTCGACGAAGTAATCTGTCTATATTGGCAGCTCAATATCAATTATTAAAGATTAAAGATGACGTTTCGTTAAATGTGGCAAATGCATTTTTGCAAATTCTTTTTAATAAAGAAATTTTAAAAGTCCAGAAGGAACAGCTTTCGCTAAATAAACTGCAGCTTGAGCGTACTGATGCCCTTGTTGAAGCCGGATCTGTGGCTAGAGCCGATCTTCTAGATATGCAAGCGACTGTTGCCGCTACCGAGCAAAATGTAATTGCTGCCGAAAATGCGTTACTGATTTCAAGGCTAAGTCTCGCGCAGCTTTTGCAACTAGATGATTTTAAAAATTTTGATATTGCCGATAGAGATTACGAAGCGACCGAAAGTGAAATTATGGTTCAAACTCCCGAAGCTATTATTACAAAAGCCAAGGAAGTACGTATGGAAGTGAAGATTGCCAAAACAAAACAGGAGATAGCTCAAAAGGATGTGAAGATTGCCAAAGGTGCTTTGCAACCTGCCTTACAAGCTTTTTACGCTCTTAATACAAGGGCAGCTTATGCCGATAGAATTGTGGGAATAGATGGCAATGGGATGCCAATATATGAAAGTCCGCGTGGATTGATCGATCAATTTGATCAGAATAAGGGACATTCATTTGGACTTCAACTAGATATTCCGATATTGAACGGATTGGCTTCACGCAACAATGTTGCTCGTGCAAAAGTGGGTCTTGAACGTTCTAAAATTGCAGTTTCGCAAGAGGAATTAAATCTAGAACGAAATGTTTATACCGCTTATACTGATGCTGAAGGTGCAAGAAATGCTTTTGAAGCAGCGAAAGTTGCACTAGCTGCACGATCTGGAGCATTTGAATTTGCAAAAGAAAAGTATGAAGTGGGCCTAATGAATGCATTGGATTATAATCAGGCACAAACACTTTACGTGAATGCGCAATCTGATTTGCTTCGAACGAAATACGATTATATTTTTAAAATTAAACTTGTAGAACTTTACTTCGGAATTCCGATTACCAAAATTTAAC
>CBDUDY010000272.1:0-2895 GCA_965366055.1 uncultured bacterium | reverse complement strand
TCAACACCGGAAGTGGTTATGTGGTTTTTGATGCGGCTTGTCCAAATCAACCAATCAGCGATTGTTCTACGATGTTAATTAGCGGAATTTCTGCAGTTTGTCCGTGCGATGATGCTATTTATAGTTTATTTACTGGGCAAAGCCCTGGCAAAGAATATCCAATGAAACAATATAGAGTTGATAAAAATGGAAACGTTTTACATATTTATAATTAGAAATTAATCAATATTATCTTGAGGAATTTTAAAGACAACAAAAAACCCGGTATTTCTACCGGGTTTTTCTAACTAAATCAAAAAATAAAAAAAACTTAAAATTTCAAAGTAACACCAACAAGAAAATTGATTCCTGCTTGTGGATAATATCCCGCACCTTCAATGGTGGTAATCACATTTGGTTGAGAATAATCATCATCAAAAGTGTAGAAATAGCCGTTGGACTCGTATTGATAATCAAAAACATTATTGACCAAAGCACTAAATACAATCGATTTAAAAATTGATTTTGGATTGTAAGTGTAGCTGATGGAAACATCGCTCACCGCGTAAGCATCTAATTTCGACTGTTCAGAATCTATATTTCCCATATACTGACTTCCAACGAATTTTGAAAGTAGACTAAAATCAAGATTCTTTACAGGCATAAACGTAATTGCATTTCCCGCAATCACATTAGGAGAAAAAGCAATATTCGTATTCCCTAATTCCTGTAAAACACCATCTCTCACGAATACGAAATCTTCGTTTTTATTCATACTCAAAGTAATATTTGGACGTACAAACCATTTATCAGTAATTTTTAAGACTGCTTCTGCTTCGATTCCCATTCTATAACTATCACCACTATTTTCACGCACCGGCGCACCTACATCATTGAGCGCACCCGTAAGTACAAGCTGATCTTTGTACTTCATATAATAGGCATTCAAATTAATTTTGGCTGCTCTACTTTTGTATCTCCAACCAAGTTCAAAGTCATTTAGCTTCTCAGGTCGTGGACTTCCGTCTTCATAATCATTACGATTAGGTTCACGATTTGCTCTTGCATAGGATAAGTAAATACTGCTTTTCTCTGTTGGTAAGTAGGTAATTCCAGCTTTTGGATTAAAGAAATCAAAAGTATCGTCAACAATTCCCGTATCATCGCCATCGGCAGAATAATGTGCTCTTCTATATTGCAAATCTCCGTACAAACGCCATTTTGCATTTAGCGCATAATCAACTTTTGCAAAAACATTTAGATCTTCTTTGTTGGCAAAATCTTCGTAAAACTGATAGTTGTAAGTTGGCAGTACAACATCTCTAGTCCAAAGTACATTTCCAGAATGCTTCCCTTCATATCTATTATAACCTCCACCAAGAATTACTTCGAGATTTTCTTTGGCATAGTTCGCAGAAAAAGTAGTTCCGTAAAAGTCATTATCGAGCCACTTTCTTCTTATTAAATCGGTCTTTTTAATTTCGACACCATCCACAATTGCTGGGCTTAAGTTATAATTTGCAAGTTTCTGATCCTGCTTATAATTTTCATAATATCCTTTTCCCATTGTATAATGCAAAGCGACATTTGTGGTCCAGTAATCTGATAAAGCTTCACTCCAATGCAACTGAAAATGATCTTGGTTGTAATTATCCGTTTCATTATCATAAAAACGTAGCACATTATTATCATCAATATATTCGCCAGAAGTATTGTACGTACGGTCGTTTTTCAGCTTTTCCGGATCTTCAAGACCATTCCACGCTTGATACGTACGTTCTGCGCCACCAAAAACTAGCGCTTTGATCAAAGTATTATTTTTGACAAAAGTTCCCTGTAAGAAATATGATTTTAGGTCGGATGTCGCACGATCTATAAATCCATCCGAAGCAATATTCGAAACTCTTCCCGCAAGTTCAAAATGATCGTTCATCAAGCCTGTGCTGAATTTCACCGTATGTTTTCTGGTATTAAAACTTCCAAAGGAATTCGAAATCTCCGCACTAGATTCTTTAGAATAAGCATCTGTGAGAAGGTTTAAGCTTGCGCCAAAAGCACCACTTCCATTAGTTGAAGTTCCAACGCCACGCTGCAATTGCAAACTTTCGACCGAAGATGTAAAGTCGGGCATATTCACCCAAAAAGATCCGTGCGATTCCGAGTCATTATAGGGAATTCCGTTTACCGTAACATTCACACGCGTTGCATCAGATCCGCGCACCCGAATTCCCGTATAGCCAATTCCCGCTCCAGCATCTGAAGTCGTTACTACCGAAGGCATAAAGTTCAAAAGTATAGGAATATCCTGTCCAAGATTGCGAGATTCCAGTTCTTCCTTTGTGATATTGCTAAAGGTTACGGGCGTTTTGTCTGTAACGCGAATTGCCGAAACGATAACTTCGTCCAGAAGTTCTGGTTTTTGTTTGATTGTGTCTTTGACTGATTCTTGAGAGTAGGCTTTCGCCGAAAGAAGAGCGACAAGAACGACGCTGCTAATTTTGAAAAGTGTTTTCATCCGTAAAATAGTTACGAATAAAAGGGGCAATTATTCTTTTTTTAAAAAATATAATTGATTGTTTTCAAAAGTTCATTTTAAATTTTTGATGCTGGCCATAACATCGCGAATTCATTTCAGAACTTTTTGGTTCCCTTGGCAGCATTACCTGCCCAGGTTCGTTGGGTATAATCTCAGCTTCTATTCTGCTTACGCAAAATTTAGGCACCCCTTTGAGACGCCGCAAAAGTACAGTAAAAAAGTAATGAAGCAAATAGAAATATTTATTTTTTAAAATTTGTTTTTTGATGTGATGTTAGAATGTGTTTATTGAAAATTGATGCGACATTTTTACATTCGACCCCGCTGGGGTCGTGACATCATTCATAATTATTTTCTATAAACATATGACCCCGATGGGG
>CBDUDY010000271.1:0-2896 GCA_965366055.1 uncultured bacterium | reverse complement strand
GCATCCTCAATACCTAAATCTATAGAGTTTTGTTCATTTTTCGAAATTAAAAAGTTATCTGAGTCGATTTCTTTTTCCTTTAATTCTATTAATTTGTCGATAACTGCAAAATCGTTAATTCTAGAAATCCACTCGATTAATACTAGTTTTTTACTATCTATACTCATAACATTTTTCATAGTAATTAATTTATTTTTCTAATTAAAATTTTCCAATTACAAATCCTCATAAAGGTATTTAATTATTCTAGTTTCACAAAACACAAAAAGCCATTTCGAAAGAAATGGCTTTTTGTATTTATAGGACTTTACCACGTCTCTCTTTATTTCGATTATTTAGCTTATTTCAATTTTTTCGCTTGCTTCAGCTTCTTCAATTTCTTCCTCAAAATTGAAGAAGCTGAAGATTGACCCACCATAACTTTTCATAAACGAGAAGTGAGGCAAATGATCAAGCTTGGTAAATTTTGAATGTTCGATAACCAACATTCCTTCTGGCGAAAGACTATTTTTTTCAAAAACTAAATTAACAATTGCTTCAAAAGTTTTTTGCTCAAAGCCATAAGGTGGATCTGCAAAAATCATCGAGTACACATTGGTATTGCGTTCTAGATATTTGATCACATCACTTTTTACTGCGGCGATTGGGAAGTCGTATTGTTTGGCAGTTTCTTTTATAAACTTCACACAACCCATATCTCCATCAACACAAGTAATATTTTTTACTCCTCGAGACGCGAATTCATAACTGATATTTCCTGTACCCGCAAAAAGATCAAGAACTTTTAGATCTTCAAATTCGTAATGATTGTTCAGCACATTAAACAGCGCTTCCTTACTCATATCGGTTGTTGGACGGACAGGTAGGTTTTTGGGAGCAGTAATTCGTCTCCCTTTGTATTTTCCGGAAATAATTCTCACGAGTTAAATAGAATAAAATGTTTCAAATTCTCTGCGGTAGAGTATTGTTGTTTGGTCATTCGCGCTGGCAAATCAAGTAAGCCAACATTGCGAACGTAAGTGTATGCGATTTTAAAAATTGGATCTTCTTCGTCAATCGAACCGAGGAAGTGTAAATTCACTACTTCTGGATTTAGCGAAAGCTGCTCCAAACAAAATAATAAATAGTAGCAGAAATCCTCTTTGGTTTTATAATCATAAGAATTGGCAAGCAATAACTTCTGATCTCTACAAATTACCAATTCAAAGCTTTCAGAACCAATATGTGCAAAAACTTCTGTTTGTCCCGCTGTATCTGATAATTTCAATAAATTTTCGACAAGAACGGTATTGCTATTTTTATAGAAAAAACTTTCAAAATGATCCAAAAGGAAATTATTGATATTTACATACGGAATATAAACATTGGTGATTTCGGCTTTTTCGATTGAATCAAAATCAATCAAATCACTAGAAAAAACTTTGGTATTATATTGAAGGTACGATCCAGCAATTTCGGGATCAAATAGGGCAGTAGGCACAAAAGTGTTCAAATTATTATCGTGAATAACCAATACATCTTCGTAAGCCTTGCTAAGCTGAATATCCTCGACAAAAGCTTTCCAATAAAAATCTTCAGTTCGGAAAGTTCTAGAAGCTGCTTCAAACGAAACTTCTTTTAGAAACAGGACTTCATCGGTCAATTTGTCAAAGCAACAGTATGAAAATCCCTTCAAGGAAACCTGCAAAACCAGCCTTTTCGAATTTGTAGTCAAAGTATTTAAAGTTCCAGACATTGATAAAAATTGATGTGAGCAAACTTACAATAATTTTTGCTTACTGCTTAGGCACTTTCCAATCTAAATAACCACAATTAGAATTTTAAAACCATAATTACAAATAGAATTTCTGCCATTTCCAAGCTATCTTTACAGTTGATTTTAGTATTTATAATGATGAACTCTGCCGCTTTTTACGCTCAACTTTCTAGAAATTTTCCATTTGCTCCAACCGAAAAACAAGATCTCTTTTTCAAGATGGCCGCCGTTTTCCTGACTGACAAATCAGACGACAGCATTTTTGTCTTGAAAGGATATGCGGGAACGGGAAAAACATCGGTGATTGCGACCATCGTAAATAGCTTATTAGAAATAAATAAAAAATATGTTTTGCTAGCACCAACTGGACGTGCGGCGAAAGTAATCGCAAATTATTCAGAAAAGCCAGCTTCTACAATTCACAAGAAAATCTATTTCCCAAAAAAAGGGCAGGGTGGAGGCGTGAATTTTACCAATCAAATAAATAAGCATACCAACACCGTTTTTATCGTTGACGAAGCTTCGATGATTTCGGATATGTCCACAGATGGAAAAATGGACAGCTCTTCACTTTTGGATGATTTGATCAGCTATATCTACAATGGTAAAAATTGTAGCTTGTTATTATTAGGAGATACCGCGCAATTGCCACCAATAAATATGGATATCAGTCCTGCGCTAAATACTGATACACTTGGAATGCATTACAATAAGGAGGTTTTTACGATAGAACTTGACGAAGTAATGCGACAAGAAGAAGATTCGGGAATTTTATTTAATGCTACGGAACTTCGAGATTTATTGAAATCCGATTTTATTCCAGATTTTCAATTTTATGTCAAAAAGTTTAAAGACATCATCAGACTTCAGGATGGTTATGATATCGAAGATGCAATCAATTCGGCTTACAGCAATTATAGTATTGAAGACACCGCTTTTATCGTTCGTTCTAATAAGCGAGCAAATCAATACAACGAGCAAATCCGAACAAGAATTCTTGGCAAAGAAAGCGAACTTTCTACTGGAGATTTTTTGATGGTGGTCAAAAATAATTATTTCTGGTTGAAAGAAACTGACGAAGCGGGATTTGTGGCAAATGGTGATATTATCGAAATTCTTGAATTATTTTCGATTCAGGAA
>CBDUDY010000270.1:0-2912 GCA_965366055.1 uncultured bacterium | reverse complement strand
TAATAATTGTCGTTTTTGTAAAAACATACATGATTATTTTTCGTTCTAGTTGATGATCGTCAAACCCATTCAAGTGTAGATAAAATCTCTGCAATCGAAAAATCGGCTGCGCAGATATATTCATCGGCGGCACCGTAGTAAATTGTTAGTTTATCGCCATTGACGATGTGACCGTTGGTAAACACGACACCACCAAAAAATCCACTTATTTCATAACTTTCTTTTGGAGACATTATCGGATTTACTGAGCGCGCAATAATTTTTGATGGATCGTCAATGTCCATTAAAAATGCTCCTAAACAATAATAATTCTTTTCATTCGCGCCGTGATAGATGGCAAGCCAGCCTTTTTCGGTTTTGATTGGTGCAGCTCCAGCTCCAATTCTTGCACTGTCCCAAGTGTCAGGTCGAGTTTTTAAAATACATTGATGATTTCCCCAATGCATGCCATCAAGAGACTCAGCAAGCCAGATAAAATTCCCGCCCAATTGTGGACTAGATGGCCGATGCAATGCATAATATTTGCCATGTATCAGCTCTTCAAAAATGGCGCAGTCTTTATTATGTGGTGGAAAAATCATTCCCAAGTTTTGATAATCCTTCCAATTTTTAGTAGTTCGCAAACCAACACCAACCCCATTTTCTGAAACAGCAGTGTAGGTTAGAAAATACGTTTCTTCAATTCTGCTAACTCTACAATCTTCAACACCAAATTTTTCTTGGTCTCCACTTCCAGTTATTAATTTATAACCATCTGGCTCAACGAAATTTACACCATCCTCACAACACAAAAGCCGCAAGTGCGATAGCGTAGTGAGATAGTCAAAACCTTTGTAATTAATTATGCGGGAGTCACTTGCATCTAAATCGGGATGATTAAGAGGGATTTCGACAATCTCAATTTCCCCAATTTCATTTAGAAAAGGATAGAAAATAAAACCTTCTTTGCGAGCAACAGATTCCGCAACTCTGACTAGCAACCATATTTTGTTTTCATAAATAAACACGCCCGGATTTAATAGACAAATTATTTGAAAATCGTTGCTGCTAGCTTTTAAGTCGCAAGGCCTCAATAATGGATTTTCGGGAAATCGACGGGCAATATCATTCATAAGAAACTAGGATAAAGTGCATTATGTAAAGTTCGAAAAATATTTGATTTAATTTTTCATACAATTCTAAATTTTATAATTCAATTGCTTATCAAGAAATGATTTCACCTCAACATGATGCTATTTAATGCAAATTTCAACAACATTGCAAAAATTTACCGACACTGTATTATAATTCGAAACATATAACTATCTTTAATCATTCTAAATAACACAGTCAGTTCACATTAAATTACAGATTTTATGTATTCAAAAGACAAAATTGATTCCCTCATACTAACTGCACCGCTTCTTCAAGAAATAATAAACGCAAAACCAATTTCTTGGCTAAATCCAGATTTACAATCTATAAATCACGCGCCAAAGTTTTCCATAGATTTAGAAGATATGCGAGAAGCTGAGAAGTTATGGAAGCGCTTTGCGCCATTCTTTCAGAATGCTTTTCCAGAAACCGAAAAAACTCGCGGAATTTTAGAATCGCCCCTTCGCGAAATTCCAAAAATGAAATCACTTTTAGATGCGCAAGACGGACAAATTGAAGGTCGCTTATTTCTCAAATGCGATAATGAGCTTCCTATTTCCGGCTCCATAAAAGCCAGAGGAGGCTTTTTCGAAATCATGAAATATGCCGAGACATTAGCACTAAAAGCAGGGATGCTTAAAAGGGGCGATGATTACAGTATTTTGCTTTTGCCAAAATTCAAAAAGTTTTTCAGCAAACATACTATTGGGGTAGGATCTACTGGAAATCTCGGACTTAGCATCGGAATTATTAGTGCCAAATTAGGTTTTCAAGTCACAGTTTATGTTTCTGCAGATGCAAAAGAATGGAAAAAAGATTTACTACGTGAAAAAGGCGCAACTGTTGTAGAGTTTGCGGGTGATTTTAGCGAAGCTATTTCCACAGGACGAATGAGAACGCAAGCCGACCCCAACGCATATTTTGTAGACGATGAAGATTCCCAAGATTTATTTTTAGGCTATACCGTCGGCGCACTTCGAATCGCAGAACAGTTAAAAAACCAAAATATCACCGTCGATGTAGACCATCCCTTATTCATCTATTCGCCTTGTGGCGTTGGTGGATCACCGGGTGGAACTGCCTTTGGACTCAAGCAAATTTATGGCGATAATGTTCATTGTTTCTTTGTCGAGCCTACTCATTGTCCTGCAGTTTTGCTAGGATTGCTTACCGGCAAAATGAGTGAAATAAGCGTGCAAGATGTCGGCCTTGACAATAAGACCGAAGCCGATGGTTTGGCAGTTGGACGACCTTCGCGTTTTGCCACCGAAATCAGCAAGCACCTCATTAGCGGTATTTTTACCATCGAAGATGAGCATCTTTTCCAACTTTTAGCCCAGTTGCAAGACACCCAGGATATTTTCCTTGAGCCTTCTGCCACCGCCGGCTTAATTGGCCCTCAATTAATGCAGAAATCTGGTTATGCACAAATCCATCATCTCAATTTACAAAATTCGACGCATATCGCTTGGGCTACCGGCGGGATGCTAGTTCCGCAACAGCAGCGGGATTTATTTTACGCACGTGGGAGCGCAACAGCAGACTTTATTCGATAGATTATTTTCAACTAAGTGTACAAAGGCAAGTTTTAAATTTGATATAAAGTCTACGATTTAAATGATAATATTTTGGGCGGCTTGCAGCTGCAATTGCGAAGCACATTATAATTTTAAAATCATATCTCTGGTTTCGCAATTGCAGCCACAACCGGGCCATCCACTATATCTTTGCTGCTAGAACTACCAACCATTAAAGAATACCTCGTGATTATCCGCCAT
>CBDUDY010000269.1:0-2933 GCA_965366055.1 uncultured bacterium | reverse complement strand
GCATCAGCTTTTGAAACCACCGGCGGCGCATCAATATCTTGTGGTAAACTTCTAATTGCTTGCGAAACCTTGTCTCGTACATCATTAGCCGCAGCTTCAAGATCTTTACCTAAGTCAAATTCAATTTGAATATTACTCGAACCTTGATTACTCGAAGAACTGATATTTCTAATACCATCGATTGAGTTAATCGCTTTTTCGAGAGGTTCAGTAATCTGCGATTCAATAATATCAGCATTGGCACCAGTATAGTTTGTTCTTACCGAAATTTGTGCTGGATCAATAGATGGAAATTCCCGTACTCCCAGATATGTATATCCAATGACACCGAATAAAATCAGCGTCAAATTCATAACTATCGTTAGTACCGGTCTTTTTATACTTAAAGAGGATAAACTCATTATTAAAGGAAGTATTTATTTTTTTTGAAATAGATTTTGATGAATGACTATAAATTTACTTTCACGGGCATTCCATTTTGCAAAGTCATCACGCCACTAGTCAGAATTGTGTCTCCAGCAACCAAGCCTTTGGTGATAAGGATTTCTTTTTCGGTACGAGATCCAGTTTCAACAATTACTTCTTTTGCTTTTCCGTCTTTTACAATAAACATTTTCTTTCCGTTCTGAATCGGAATTAAAACTTCGGTTGGAACAAGAAGTGCGTTTTTTACAATTTGCAAAGGCAAATCAATTCTAGCAAAACTTCCAGTAAGAAGTCCTGAATCTTTATTATCAGCAAGTCCACGAATTTTTAATGTTCTAGTTGCAACATCAATTTCAGGTTCTTTCGCATAAATTTTTGCTGTAAATTTCCCTTCGTTGTTTGAAGTCGAAAAAGTAAAAGTATCTCCAACAATTATCTGCGAAGCATATTTTTCTGGAACCGAAAAGGTGATTTTTACTTGACTATCATTTACAAGCGTTGCGATTGGAGTCATTGGAGTAACATAAGTCCCTTTCGAAATATATCTTAAACCAATTTTCCCATCAAACGGAGCACGAACAGTAGCTTTATTTAATTGGGCTTGTATCAACTGCATTCTCGATTGTGCAGATTTGAATTCTGCGCTAGCAATATCATATTCTTCTTGGCTGATTGCTTCTTTTTCTAAAAGAAGTCTAGCACGACGTTCATTTTCTGACGAAAGACCTTGTGCCGTTCTTATCTGCGCAAGTTGCGCTCTTAATTCTAAATCATTTACTCGAAATAAAATCTGACCTTTCTTAACACTTTTTCCTTCTTCGAAATTTATAGATTCTACGATACCTGAAACTTCACTTCTAATTTCGACTTGCTCATTTGCTTCGATAGATCCCGAAAGCGTGAGATTACTAGCGAAGTCTGATCCTGAAACAATTTTTCCAGAAAATTGAGCCATTCCTTTTTTTGCAGGGCCTTTTTGAGATTTTTCTTTCTCTGTATTTGCAGTTACTCTGTAGATAACTAATCCTATCAATGCTATTCCCAATAGGGCGAAAATAATGTTTCTGAACTTCATATTTTTGGGTGATGAATGTGAGTTTTAGAACAAATAATGTCCGGAAAAACAAAACTAATGGATATAAATAGGAAGAGGTAAGTGTGTTAACATTTTTTAACTTTTAAAGTTGTTAAATGTTATCGAGATATTCAGAAAAAATGACCTCGATGAGATAAATCAGAAATTTTGAGAAGTTATCGTACAGATTTTTTGCTGTATTGCTTGTAATCTGAATTGGCTAACTAATATAATTCCAAATATTCTTTTTCTTAGAATGTTCAATAAAAACTTGAAGAACCATTGCATTTTCAGGATTTTGCAATTGAGGATCTTCTTTTAATAATGCAATTGCATATTCTCTTGCAGTCATCAGAATATCTCTGTCTTTTACCAAGTCGGCAATTTGAAGATTTAAAACACCACTTTGTTGAGTTCCCATAAGATTCCCTGGTCCACGGAGTTTTAGATCCACTTCAGCAATTTCGAAACCATCGCTACTGTTGACCATCGTTTCCATTCGGATTTTACTATCGTTGCTAAGTTTACTTCCTGTCATCAAAATACAATAACTCTGATCGGCGCCACGACCCACGCGTCCTCTAAGTTGGTGCAATTGCGAAAGTCCAAAACGTTCGGCACTTTCTATAATCATCACACTCGCATTTGGAACATTTACTCCAACTTCAATTACGGTCGTTGCGACCATAATATCCGTCTTTCCATCCACAAAGCGCTTCATTTCAAAAGCTTTTTCGGCAGGTTTTAGCTGACCGTGAACCATCGAAATAGCATATTTTGGTAATGGGAAATCTCGAGAAATATTTTCGTAGCCGTCCATTAAATCTTTGTAATCTAATTTTTCGCTTTCGCTAATAAGAGGATAAACCACATATATTTGTCGGCCGAGAGCGATTTCGTCTCTTATGAACTTCCATACTTTTAGACGATTGGTGTCAAATCGATGTACGGTTTGAATTGGTTTTCTTCCTGGAGGCAATTCATCAATTACCGAAACATCGAGGTCGCCATAAAGACTCATCGCCAAGGTTCGTGGAATAGGAGTGGCGGTCATCACCAGAACGTGCGGCGGAATAGTGTTCTTTTTCCAAAGTCTTGAACGTTGCTCAACTCCAAAGCGGTGTTGCTCATCAATAATCGCAAGTCCAAGGTTTTTGAATTTTACTTTATCTTCCAATAAAGCGTGAGTACCAATAATGATTTGCAAACTTCCATCTTCCAATGCCGAATGAATAATTCGGCGTTGGGCAATTTTACTAGATCCTGTAAGCAGCATCACATTAATTCCCATTGAGTTTGCCAATTCTGAAATACCTTCGTAATGCTGATGCGCGAGAATTTCGGTTGGCGCCATTAGGCAAGCTTGAAAACCATTGTCCAATGCGAGCAACATTGTAAGAAATGCAACTATGGTTTTTCCAGATCCAACATC
>CBDUDY010000268.1:0-2943 GCA_965366055.1 uncultured bacterium | reverse complement strand
CGCAATCTTTCCTGACCTGCAGGAACAGTTGGCGACAAAATAGCTTTGACATCAAAACCACTTTCTTGAAACAAATTCGCAAGATTTTTCACATTCTCATTTCCTTGTATAATCGCGCATTGAATAGACGAATAAGATCGAACAAATAAAGGCGTCAAACCAAATAGTTTTTTCTGCTGATTAAAATAAATAATATTCGATCGCAGATTTTCTAGTGATTTTGAATCATTTTCCAATTGATTATAACCAACGATAATTGTGGCAACCGAATGTGGAGAAAGTCCTGTGGTGTAAATAAAACTACGTGCGAAGTTCACAAGATATTGAGTCAGCTGATTACTTCCTAAAACCGCAGCTCCGTGGCAACCCAACGCTTTTCCGAAAGTAACAACTCTCGCAAAAACTCGATTATGAAGATTTAATGATTGCAATAATCCTTGACCTTTTTCGCCCATTACACCAAGAGCGTGCGCCTCGTCAACAATCAGAAAGCAGTTATTTTTCTCGGCGATTTTAACTATTTCTTCAATTGGTGGACAATCGCCATCCATGGAGAAAACCGTTTCTGTAACAATATAAATAGTATTTCCACTAAATCTTTCGATCAGTTCTTGCAAATTCTCGCAATCGTTGTGAGTAAACTTAATCGCTTTGGCATTTGATAGTAAAAGTCCATCTCGAATCGAAGCGTGACAAAGTTCGTCGTACAAAACTATTTCGCCTCGTTGCGGCACCGATCCAAAAAAACCAATATTAGCATCATAACCCGAATTAAAAATCAATGCAGCTTCTGATTCGTGAAATTCGCAAAGCTTTTCTTCGGCTTCGGTGTACAAGGAATGATTTCCCGAAAGCAATCTAGATCCTGTGGCGCCATTGGAGGAAATTCCTTTTTGAAACAGCAATTCGTGGGTATTTTCAAATATAACTTTCGATTCCGAAAATCCTAAATAATCATTCGATGCAAAATCTATGAGAGATGATTGCGAACCGAGTTTTCGGAGTGCATTATCTTCAAGACGTCTGTTAAGTTTTTTGGATAGGGAAGATGGGAAATTTTGCATAGAGTGCAAATGTAGGTAGAAAATGGATTTGATAAATTCTACTTTAATCAAACAGCCACATAATAACTGATATTAATCCCACAATTGAAAGAACTGGAATAGCTATCAGAAATCCAATTACAAACTTTTCAATTATTTTCTTCTGAAGAGTTTGTTGCTTATTTATACTAGCGCGTTCTTTTTTTGTTTCACGACGATAAAATCTAGGAACTGAATTGGTTTTTAGTTCACTATCTTTTTCTAATTCTAATAATATTCTTAGTGCGTAATCATCAAGATCTTCCTTGCTCCCTTTGAAAATGACATCTTTTAAAATTTGATTGCCAGAATTATTGACTGATTCTCTATAAAGTTTAACGCATTGTTTGATATGAGGTTTATTGGATTCTTCAAAAATCCAATACTTTCCTGCTTGATCCAAGAATCCTGCATAATAATATAGTTCGGCGAGATTATTTCGTAATCCAAGTTCGTCAGGATATTCGTTAATCAAATTTCGCAATCTATCCGCTGCTTTATATTTCAAACCTTTTTTTAAATCTGACTCGATCTTAAATAATTTGATTTTAGAACTCATAAAAAGGAAATTTCTTCTGATCAATCGACTTCTTGAAAAATGGATTACTTAATATTTTCTCTTCAAGGAGATCCACACTTCTATTTAGAATATCTTCAAGCGAAAATTTTAAATTATAATAGTTATCTCCATAATCTAAAACGTCTTGATCTTGAAAATCTACGATTAAATCTACATCACTTTCAGCGCTAAAACTGTCGGTAAGAATTGAGCCAAATGCATACATTGAGTTTTTTTTATGAATTTATCTGCGAATATCTGCGGGATCTGCGGGAGCAAAAAATGTTGCCCGCTGATTTCGCAGATTATCGGAGAGTTTTTTTATGAATTTCTCTGATAATTTCTGCGGAATGTGCTGGTAGAAAAAGTTGTCTGCTGGTTTTCGCATCAATTTTTTGTCAAGCTTAAAAGCATCAATAAATAATTCACTATTATTAGTAAAGCAGTCTAAAAAATCAAAGTTACAAACTTCCACCCAATCTTCAGAAACAAACCAAAAATTACCTAAGTCTCATTTAAAATAAAATAAGTACTTTTCAAGTTGCTAACGCAAATCCCGAATTTAGAAAATAATCCAATATGATAGTAGATAAAGTAAAGTCGAAGGTAAATCTAAATACTCCCGAAGCAAACGCCAAGAGACGGTATTGGCTTACTTTTTATCTTATAGCTGCAGTAGTATTTTTGGCAATTTATCTTTTGGTGAGTTTGAAAGTATTTGACATTCCACGTGAGTACTTACCGGTATTATCAAAAGCTTCCATTACATTTTTAATAATCTGCGTCTTCCTATTTATCGGAAAACTAGTCGAAAGGTATATCGTAACTCGAAATCAGTCGGTTGGGCACAATTACAATCTTGTTCGGATATCACATCTCGTAATTAATTTACTAGTTTTCGTGATGTTGCTTTCGTTTCTTTTCCAAAATTGGTATACCGCGGCAGTTTCCTTTGGACTTCTATCCTTGATTTTGGGTTTTGCATTGCAAACGCCAATATCATCTTTCATCGGATGGCTTTATATAATTTTCAGAACTCCTTATCGTGTAGGCGAAAGAATCGAATTGAACGGCTTTAAAGGCGATGTCATCGAAATCAATTACTTAGATACAACATTGCTTGAGTTTAGCGGTAACTACCTTTCAAACGATCGGCTGAGTGGTCGTGTGATTCGCTTTCCGAACTCGATGGTCTTAAAATCGGAGGTTTTGAATTACTCTGGCCCACAAGCGCCATTTATTTGGAACGAAACCGCGATTCAGATTGCTTATACTAGTGATCTGAATTTTGTGGCCGAAGTT
>CBDUDY010000267.1:0-2954 GCA_965366055.1 uncultured bacterium | reverse complement strand
ACAAACTTTATCAATTCAAGCTCAAGCTGGGCAGTTTTTCCAAAATTATGGAATCTCATTTACAGAGCCATGGTTATTTGGAACGAAACCAACGGCACTTTCAGTTGGAGTTAACCAATCTTTGGTTCGCTACTCAGATCAGTTTGGAGCGACTCAAAAATTAAATATATTCTCAGCAAGTGCAGGATTAAACAGACTTTTGAGATGGCCAGATGATTATTTCTCTCTATATACTGGAATTCAGTATCAGAGTTATGATTTTGAAAATTATCCATTCCAGTTTGGAAATGAAACTGAATACAACGGTTCGGCGAAAAACTTTAGTTTTAACATTGGGCTAAGTAGAAACTCTGCTGGATTAGATCCTATCTTCCCAACTCAAGGTTCAAATATTGAAGCATCTGTGAAATTTACGCCACCATATTCACTCTTTAACGATAAAGACTATTCGAGTATGCCGGCAATTGAGAAGTACAAATGGCTAGAATTCTATAAAGTAAAATTGAAAGCTGATATTTACAATACCGTAGTTGGAAAAATGGTTTTAAGAAGTACCGCAGAAATGGGATTCTTAAACGGATATAACAAAGAGTTGGGCGCGCCGCCATTTGAGAGATTCTACGTCGGTGGAACTGGTCTTTTCGGTGGAAGATATGACGGTAGAGAATTGGTGCCACTTCGTGGGTACGAAAACGCTTCTTCTACGGGAGGAACTATCGATGATGTTACTCCTATGGGTGGAGCAACTATTTACAATAGATTTGCCTTGGAATTAAGATATCCAATTTCAATGAATCAAACAGCGAAGATTTACGCGCTCTCTTTCTTAGAAGGAGGAAACGCATATAACTCATTCGGTACGTACAATCCTTTCCAGTTGAAACGTTCAGCAGGAGTTGGGATTAGAGTTTACATGGGAGCTTTCGGATTGATCGGATTTGATTTCGCTTATGGATTTGATAAAACGGCAATGGGCACAGAACCTTCAGGTTGGAAAACACACTTCCTGATGAACCAATCATTATAAACTTAACAAAAATGAAAAAGTTTCAATTATTATTCATTTTCCTGCTGAGCTTTGCTACCATTGCAAATGCCCAGAAAATAGGAGTGGTTGATACCGATTATATTCTCGGTAAATTGCCTCAGTACAAAGAGGCAGAAACGAGATTGAATGAACAGATTACCAATTGGCAAAATGAAATTCAAACTTTGCAAACGGACTTTGAAAAAAAGAAAACAACCTTAGAGAATGAGAAAGTCCTTCTGATTGGCGATCAGTTAAAGCTTCGCCAGAAAGAAGTTGATGATTTAGATAAAAGAATTAAAGCGATGATCAATAATCGCTTTGGGTCGTTAGGAGAAGTCAATAATGCAAGATCGAATTTGACCAAGCCTTTTCAGGATCTTATTTGGGGCGCTATCAAGACGGTATCTGAGAAAAATACTTTGGGCATAGTTCTTGATAAAAGCAATAACATTAGCGTGATTTTTCTTGATAAAAGATACGATTACACTGATAAAGTATTAGATTTGCTACTCAAAAATTCTCCCGAAAAAAAGACCGAAAAAGGAACTCCTAACAAGAGAAACATCAATGATTCTAGAGACGAAAAAATGAGAATCATGAAGGACCAGCAGAGAGAATCTAAGGATGTGAAAGCAAAAAAAATAGAAACAATTAACAAATCAACCATAAATTAATTTAATCCCAATTATGAAAAAATTAAGTGTATTATTTGCAGCAGTAATGTTGATGGCAACTGTAGGAGTTGCTAAAGCGCAGAAAGTTGCAATGATGGATTATGAAGCGGTACTAGCCGTAATGCCAGAAACTAAGAAAATGACAACTGAACTAGAAGCTTTTAGTAAAACTAAAGGTGATGAATTAAATAAGCAAGCAGAAGCATTTCAGAAAGAAGTGCAAGCATATCAAGCTGAAGGAGCTAAGTTAACAGAGGCTCAGAGAAATGCGAAAGAAGCAGATCTTCAAAAAAAGCAACAAAGTTTGCAGCAAATTCAGACTACAGCTCAAAATGATTTGGCGCAAAGAAGAGATACAGCGGTTAAACCGATTATCGACAAATTAAATAAAGCAGTAGAGAAAGTAGCAAAAGCAAACGGATACGATTTTATCATTGATGCAGGTGCATTAATCTACAAAGGTGGTCCAGACGCTACTCCTGGAGTGAAGAAAGAATTAGGACTTTAAGAGATTATTTTAATATCCCAAACCATCCCAATTATGGGATGGTTTTTTTAATTTTGTACCATGCAAAAAGAAATTTCAAATCTGTCTAGAATTCGTTTCAGTGATTGCGATCCCATTGGACATCTCAATAATGTGAAGTATTTGGAGTATATGCTCAATGCGAGAGAGGATCATGTAGAATCGGGCTATGGCTTTACTTATGAAGAATACACTCGCAAAACTGGTTGCACTTGGATTACCATTCAAAATGAAATCGCTTATCTAAAGGAAGTTCGGTATAACGCCAGAGTTCAGATTTCCAGCAAGACGATTGAAGTGGGTGACCGAGTTTCAAAAGTTGAAATTTTAATGAAAAGTGAAGACGGCCAAACCATTCACAGTATTCTATGGATGACCGTGATTTATTTTAATATGAAAACGCGTAAGTCCGATTCCCATCCCGAAGATACCAAACGACTTTTTGAAAAGTTCCTCGTCGATTTAGAAGAAAAAGATTTTAAAAGTCGCGTAGCCTATTTTAGAAAGCAGAATAAAAAAGCAAAATCAGCATGAAGAAAATATTAGTAATTGGTGGAAATGGACAGTTGGGAAATTGTTTTAAAAAGTTATCCTCAGATTTCGATAGTCAATTTGAATTTAATTTCGCGGGTTCTGAAGATTTAGATATCACTGACAGAAGCGCAGTCACAGATTTTTTTGATGATTATCGACCAGATTTTTGCATTAATGCTGCAGCCTATAC
>CBDUDY010000266.1:0-2968 GCA_965366055.1 uncultured bacterium | reverse complement strand
TATTTCCCAGATGCAAGAGAAGTTCTGCACGAAAACAAAGCTTTTAACGATCGCAATTCGGCAATGCCTATCACTTTTGATCACTTGTTAAACTCTCGCAGATTTAATGCAACCATTTATAAAGAAGAAAATGTTTATGGTGACAGAGAAATTAAAGATTATCAGAAAGACAATGCACAAATGCAATTATTAGAGTCTGAAAGAGTGAAAGATAAAATTCGCGATTTCGAATCTGATATGTGGAATTACTAGCAATTTGCTAAAATAAAATTAGAAAAGCTCTTACCTTTGGTAGGAGCTTTTTTTATTAATTTTCTTATGATTGATTATATTATTGTTGGTGGTGGTTTGGCTGGAATTTCTTTTGCTGAACAAGTGCGTAAAGCAGATAAAAGCTTCGTCATGTTTAATGATAAATCCCAAAATTCTTCATTAATAGCCGGAGGATTATATAACCCTGTTATTCTTAAACGATTTAGTGGTCTTGCAAATGCACAAGATCAGCTAGATGAAATGAAGAAATTCTATAAGGATTTGTCTGATATTCTTCCAAAGTCATACGATGTAGCTTTACCTATTTTGCGTAAATTCTTTTCTGTAGAGGAGCAAAATAATTGGTTTGCAGCTTCAGATAAACCTACTATGTCCCCTTTTCTATCGACTGAACTAATAGCCAAAGTTTATGAGGGAATAAGTTCTCCATACGGTTACGGAGAGGTAATGCAGACAGGTTACGTCGATACAAAGAAATTGGTGATGGATTACCATGAATATCTATTAAGGAATGATTTGCTTAAAGAAGAATCTTTTGATTATGGCGGTCTTGAGATTAAAAATAATTCTTTTGTTTATAAAGGTATCGAAAGTAGAAATATAGTTTTTGCCGAAGGTTTTGGTATTAATTTCAATCCTTATTTTAAACATCTTCCGCTTGACGGAACAAAAGGTGAGCTCTTTATTATTAAAGCAGTTAATTTAAAGTTGGACGTTATAGTAAATACAAGCGTCTTTATTTTGCCCTTAGGCGAAAATCTTTATAAGGTAGGAGCAACCTATAATTGGGAAGATAAAACAGATGTTCCAACAGAGGAAGGAAAAGTTGAATTAATGAAAAGAATTGATGAAATACTTAATTGTGAGTATGAAATTGTTTCGCACGTTGCCGGAATTAGGCCTACTGTAAAAGACAGAAAGCCGCTTTTAGGAGTACACGAACAATACAAAAATATGTTTGTGCTTAACGGCCTAGGTACTCGCGGAGTAATGCAAGGGCCCTTGCTGGCAAAAGAGTTGTTTGACTATATAGAGAATGGAAGAGAGTTGCGGACAGAGAATAATATCAAAAGAATCAGAAAAAAAACTAATTAATTTCCTTCTTATCTCCTTCATAGTGTACAAACATATTAATGTACATACTTCGCGACATTCTCATGATAATTGGGAATAATACAAGTAGCGTTACAATAATCGAAATGAACGCTACTTTTAGACTTTCGCTACTATAATATGCAACGATAAATGCGGCTATTCCAACTGCCACATTTAAGCCATAACTCACATACATTGCGCCGAAGAAAAATCCAGGTTCGATTTGATACTTAAAACCACAATGAGAACATTTTTCGTTCATTTTCAGCGAATTCTGAACATGTAACAAGTTTGGGTCTGAAAACATACTCTCATTTTGACATTTGGGACAAGTTCCTGTTAAAATGCTATATAATTTGGATCCTTTTTTTAACATTTGCAAAAATTATTTAATTGTGTATTTGGCTAGTACAAAAGTACGAATGTTAAAATACATAAATCCTATCATAATGCTAAATATACATAATTTGTCAGTGTCTTTTGGAGGCACCTATTTGTTTGAAGAAGTTACGTTTCGGTTAGGTGCAGGCGACCGTGTAGGGCTTGTGGGTAAGAACGGTGCTGGAAAATCAACTATGTTGAAAATTCTTGCACGTGATTTTTTACCTGACAGCGGAAGTATCGCTTCAGAAAAAGAAATAAGATTAGGTTTTCTTCGTCAAGATATTGATTTTGAACAGGGTCGAACAGTATTAGAAGAAGCATATCAAGCTTTTACAGATATTAAAGAAACTGAAAAGAAGCTTGAAGAGTTAAACCATCAATTGGTCACTCGTACAGATTATGAAAGTGATGAGTACAGTAAGATAATTGAAGATCTCTCAGATTATACGCACAGATTTGAAGTTTTAGGTGGATACAACTATGTTGGAGATACTGAGAAAATTCTTTTAGGATTAGGTTTCAAAAGAGAAGTGTTTGACAATCTTACAGAAACTTTTTCAGGGGGTTGGAGAATGCGTATTGAACTTGCCAAACTTCTTTTGCAAGCCAATGACGTTTTGCTTCTAGATGAGCCTACGAATCACTTGGATATTGAAAGTATCATTTGGTTAGAAAGTTTTTTGAGAAATTATCCTGGAGTTGTGGTAATTGTATCGCACGATAGAATGTTTCTTGACAACGTTACCAACAGAACAATCGAAATTTCGTTGGGGAAAGCCTACGATTTTAATAAGCCATATTCTCAATATTTAGAACTTCGACATGAGATTCGCGAAAAGCAATTAGCTACGCAGAAAAATCAACAGAAGAAAATTGAAGAGACTGAAAAGCTGATAGAAAAGTTTCGTGCCAAAGCATCAAAGGCTTCAATGGCCCAATCTTTAATTAAGAAATTAGATAAAGTTGAGCGTATCGAAGTTGATGAGGACGATAATTCGGTTATGAATATTTCGTTCCCACTTTCAAAAGTTCCTGGAAAGGTTGTAATTGAAGCGGAAAAAGTAACTAAAAGTTATGGTGACAAAACAATTCTAAAAGACATTTCACTTCTAGTAGAGCGTGGAAGTAAGATTGCTTTTGTAGGTCAGAATGGTCAAGGGAAATCTACTTTTATTAAGGCTATTGTTGATGAATTTGAATATCAGGGAAGTATTAA
>CBDUDY010000265.1:0-2976 GCA_965366055.1 uncultured bacterium | reverse complement strand
TAGCGTCTTTATGGATAAACTCGTTTGTATCTCTATTATAATTATAATCCAACGCCCATTCTTTATGGTTCGCTGCCATATCTTTTATGCTTTGACATACAAAAGCGATTTCTGCATTTGTAGTTGTTGGGTGCATTGACATACGAATCCATCCCGGCTTATCTAATAGATCTCCAAGCGTAATTCTTTCGGTAAGCGCATTTGAAGTCGCTTGATCTACGTGCAATAAGAAATGGCCGTAAGTACCAGCGCAACTGCAACCACCACGAGTTTGAATTCCGAAACGGTCGTTTAATATTTTTACTGCAAGATTAAAGTGCAATTTATCTACATAAAAAGAAACGATTCCCAAACGGTCTTGGTGTTGATTCGCCAAAATATGAATATTCTCAATCGGAGCAAATTCTTCAAAAAGATATTCTAGAAGTTCGTGCTCTCTTTTAAGCATATTCTCCACTCCCATTTTATCTTTTAACTGAACAGCAAGCGCAGTCTTGATAACTTGCATAAATCCTGGCGTTCCTCCATCTTCTCTATCTTCGATATTTTCGATGTATTTGTGCTCACCCCAAGGATTTGTCCAACTTACAGTTCCTCCTCCAGGACAATCTGGTACAAGATTGCTGTACAATTCTTTTTTGAAAATCAGAACTCCAGAAGTTCCAGGTCCTCCTAAGAATTTGTGTGGCGAAAACATAATCGCATCAAGACTTTCGGTTGGGTCAGCTGGATGCATATCAATCGAAACATAAGGTGCAGAACAAGCGAAGTCTACAAAGCAAACTCCGTTATATTCGTGAATCATTTTCGCAATCGTATGGTAAGGCGTTCTGATTCCCGTAACGTTCGAGCAAGAAGTTACAGAAGCGATTTTTACTTCTCGATCTTTATATTGCTCTAATAATACTTTAAATTCATCAAGACATACTAGTCCATCTTCAGTTTGAGGAATAATCACCACTTTTGCAATCGTTTCCAACCAAGTCGTTTGGTTTGAATGATGCTCCATATGGGTAATGAAAACCACAGGTCGATCTTCTTCAGCGATATTTACAAATCCCTTTAAGCTTTCTGGAACTTTAAGTCCAAGAATACGTTGAAATTTGTTAATCGCTCCAGTCATTCCAGTACCAGTATTAATAAGAACATCATTATCGTTTGCATTTACGTGCTTTTTGATAATTTGTCTAGCTTGATGGTAAGCCATCGTCATTGCAGTACCAGAAACCGTAGTTTCGGTGTGAGTATTTGCCACAAATGGTCCAAAATCGTTCATTAACTTTTCTTCAATCGGACGGTATAATCTTCCGCTTGCAGTCCAGTCTGTATAAATAATCTTTTTTCTACCGTAAGGAGAATCAAAATCTTGATCGATACCAATAATGTTCTTTCTAAATTCTGAAAAGTATGTTTCCAATTCAGTAGAAATCGTATGTGGAAGTGTGTCTATCATAATGATTTTTTATTTTGAGAGGATTTTAAGCTTAAACTTAAATACCTGCAATTTCTTTAATTTCGTTGATAATTTTCTGAGCTAGATCATCCGCAATTTGCTGAGTCGAAGCTTCGGTGTAAATTCTAATAATTGGTTCAGTATTAGATTTTCGCAAATGTACCCAATTTTCTGCAAAATCTATTTTCACTCCGTCAATCGTCTGAATCTCTTCAGATTTGTAACGATCGGTCATTGCTACCAAAATAGCATCGACATCAATTTGCGGAGTCAATTCAATTTTGTTCTTACTCATATAATATTCAGGATACGAAGCTCGCAATTCTGAAACTTTCATTTTTTTATTAGCAAGATGCGTTAGGAATAAAGCAATTCCCACCATACTATCTCGTCCGTAATGAGAAGTTGGATAGATAATTCCACCATTTCCTTCACCACCAATTACCGCATTATTTTTCTTCATTAGCTCAACCACATTCACTTCTCCTACCGCCGAAGCTTCGTAAGTTCCGTTATGTTTATTAGTCACATCGCGCAAAGCTCTTGAAGATGACATATTACTAACCGTATTTCCTGGTGTTTTGCTCAATACATAATCGGCAACCGCTACAAGCGTATATTCTTCACCAAACATTTCGCCGTCTTCACTTATAAAAGCAAGTCTGTCCACATCTGGATCTACCACAATTCCTAAATCTGCTTTTTCTTCAACAACAAGTTTACTAATATCCGTAAGGTGTTCCTTTAAAGGTTCTGGATTATGAGGAAAATGTCCGGTTGGTTCACAGTATAATTTTACTACTTCCACTCCCATCAGTTCAAGAAGTTTTGGAACAATTACACCACCCGAAGAGTTTACACCGTCAACAACAACTTTAAAACCAGCCGCTTTTACCGCATCGACATCTACAAGATCCATCGCCAAAACCTCATCGATATGAATATCCATATAGGCATCATTTTCGGTGATTTCGCCCAGATTGTCAACATCGGCAAAGTCAAAACCTTCAGCTTCTGCAATGTCAAGAATTTTCATTCCTTCTACTCCATTCAGAAATTCACCTTTTTCGTTCAGCAATTTCAATGCATTCCATTGTTTTGGATTGTGCGAAGCGGTTAGAATAATTCCACCATCAGCATTCTCAAGTGGAACGGCAATTTCTACAGTTGGAGTTGTCGAAAGACCTAAATCAATGACATCAATTCCCAATCCTACAAGAGTTTGCATCACAAGATTGTGAATCATCGGGCCAGAAATTCTAGCATCACGACCAATTACAACTTTCAAATTTTCTTTTCCTGAATAAGTTTTTAACCAGGTTCCGTAAGCTGCAGCGAATTTTACTGCATCCAAAGGCGTTAAATTATCGCCCGTTTTTCCTCCAATTGTACCACGAATTCCCGAAATAGATTTGATTAAAGTCATAGATTTAAAAACAATTATTTTTGATGTGCTAATAGTAGCAATATTCTTCGATTTGCAAAGATAATCCTTGCTTTATCAATAGCATATTATTTAACGC
>CBDUDY010000264.1:0-3023 GCA_965366055.1 uncultured bacterium | reverse complement strand
GTTGATGCCAATCGGACAGAAGGAATTCAGAATATTTTAAAGTTAGTTCCAGAGACTAAAGTTATTCTTCTCGACGACGCCTATCAGCACCGAAAAGTAAGAGCTGGACTTTACATTTTATTGACTTCATACTCAGATTTGTTTTCAGACGACTTATTGCTTCCAGCAGGAAACCTACGTGAACCAAAATCAGGTGCAGATCGTGCAGCAATCGTGATTGTAACAAAATGTCCTTCAGATTTAACCCAAAAACAATTAGATAAAGTCAAATCTAAATTGGCTCTAGCCAAAAATCAGCAGTTGTTCTTTAGCAGAATTGAGTACGATGATTTTGTGCTTTCTGAAACTAATTCAATTCTTGTTCAAGAAGTAAAATCAAAAGATAAAACTTTACTTGCCGGAATCGCCAAACCCAAATACTTCTTCGATTTTCTAAAAAAGGCAGGAGATTCAATATTAGAATTTCCAGACCATCATAATTTTACTTTAATCGAGATTGATGCAATCAAATTGAAAGCGCAAAAACAACTCGTTATTACAACTGAAAAGGATTATGTGCGTTTGTATGACTCAGTAGTTTCAGAAAATCTTTATTATTTACCTATAAAAAGTTCGTTGCTTAATGATAAACAATTGTTTGATGATGGAATTTTGGATTTCGTGAAAAACTTTTCAAAGAAATAGTTCACTTCATTTACAAAGCAAATCAGTGGTAAATTTTTAATATGATGCGGCCACGCATCCGCTTACTATCACAAATATTTTAAAATCCCATTATTCTTAAATTGTTAATTTTTGGCTATATTTACAATAAAGCATAGAGCATAAATCTTGAATTTAACTTGCGCGCAAAACTTTTTTTTCGATTTCTCGAATTTTTCAAATCTTTCATTTTTAAATAAAAACTATGTGGGAAACTGTACAAATTACTGCTGATTTTATTAAGTCCAAAACAAATTTTTCGCCAGAATATGCCGTGATTTTAGGATCAGGATTAGGAAGCTTTGTCGAAGATATTTCAGTCGAATTTACTTTGCCCTATGGCGAGATTCCTAATTTCCCTGTTGCAACCGTCGAAGGACATAGTGGCGCATTGGTCTTTGGAACTGTAGGTGACAAAAAGGTGGTTGCGATGCAAGGACGCTTTCATTATTATGAAGGATATTCCATGCAGGAAGTAACTTTTCCTATTAGAGTTTTTAAATTGTTGGGAATTACGAAACTGATTGTTTCCAATGCTTCAGGAGGCGTTAACGCTGAATATCGGGTGGGGTCGATTGTTCTAATCAATGATCACATCAATATGCAGCCAGAGCATCCTCTAAGAGGATCAAACGATAAGCGATTTGGCCCGCGCTTCGTAAATATGAGCGCTCCCTACAGTCACAAAATGATTGCAAAGGTTCAAGAAATTGCTGCCGAGGCAAATATTAAAGTTCATACTGGTGTCTACTTAGGACTACAAGGCCCCACTTTTGAAACTCCTGCTGAATATAGAATGGTGAAAATTTTGGGAGCAGACTGCGTTGGAATGTCAACTGTACCAGAAGTGATCGTCGCGCGACACATGGAAATGGAAACTTTTGGAATTTCAGTTATAACTGATATGGGAGTCGAAGGTCAGATGGAGAATATATCTCATGCTGAAGTATTACAAGCGGCTAAAAAAGCCGAACCTGAAGTGCGTCATTTGATTTCGACACTTATCAAGGAATATTAGAGATACTGTGCAATGATCTTGTAGAAATTTTCGGGATCAAATGGTTTCGTTATTACGTCATTCATTCCGTAAGACATCAGCATTTCCCGATTTTCGTTCAGCGATATCGCTGTTAAGGCAATAATTGGAGTGTGTTTGTTAAATTCTCGAATCATCTGTGTTGCAATTGTTCCATTGATTCCAGGCAGGTGAATATCCATCAAAACAAGGTCGTATGTTTTTTGCTTCATAACTGCTATCGCTTCCTCTCCATTATCAATGGTATCACACAATATTTGCTTGTTTTTAAGCATTTTTTGAGTAATCATCTGATTGATTTTATTGTCTTCAATCAGTAGAACACTTTTATTTATAAATACGTTATCATCATATACATCTTCTGAATAAGCTGCAACTTCGCAGCCTTGATCAAAATTAAGGCTGAATGAAAAGGTAGATCCTCTGTCAACTTCACTTTCAAGAAATATCCGTCCACCCATAATCTTTATAAGTTTCTTAACTATATTTAAACCCAATCCTGTACCGCCATATTTCCGATTAATTTCGATCGAACCTTGCGCAAAACTGTCAAAAATTGCCGACTGTTTTTCTTTAGGAATTCCGATTCCAGTATCTATAATTTTAAAGTTGATACTAACTTTACCTTCTTCAGCAGTTTCACTTTTTGCAATTACACTTACTTTTCCGTTGCTAGTAAATTTTAATGCATTGTTTATTAGATTAATGAAAATCTGTGATAGTTTCGTTGGATCTCCTAATAGATTCTCTTGAATTTCTGGGTCGATTTCAACTATAAAATTATTATTGTTTTCAACGGCCAACTCACTCATTGAATTATGAATATTCCCTAAAAGCTGTCGGAGATTAAAGGCTATTTTTTCTGCGACTACAGTTCCTGAATCAATGCGATTAATTTCAAGTATTTCATTTATAAATGTCAGAAGATAAGTACCGGAAAATTTTAGAGAACTAAGATATTTTAATTGACTTTTCTTCGGATTTTCTGTTATCAACAAATGAGTAAGTCCATTGATCGCATTTAGAGGAGTTCGCAACTCATGACTAACGGTCGACAGAAATTCAGTACGAGCTTTCGAAGCTTTTTCTGCCTTGTCTTTAGCGATATGTAGCTCGTTATTCTTTTCTTTTAGTAGTTGGTTTGAGTGATTTCGAATAATATTGTTCTTGTACAGCGACAAACTTAGTAGCGACAAAATTGATATAAGTGCAATTGCTAAAATACTTATAACTTTAGAAAATCGATTAGACTTCTTCTGTTGTTCATTCTCTAGATGCATCTGCT
>CBDUDY010000263.1:0-3037 GCA_965366055.1 uncultured bacterium | reverse complement strand
GAAATTCCGCGTAGGCAAGGTGCAAGCATTTCGGCGTGCTCACTTGCTTCGGTATGTTTATTAAGGAGGCTAAGTTTTAATTCGGATTGTTGTTTCTCTGGAACGACGATTTTGATGGATTTTCGAGCCGTCTTTTCATTTTCTACAATATAATAATCCAAAAGTTCGATGATGCGCTTTACTTTTTGAGGCAAAACATCCATTGGATCGCTTTCGCCCAAAGTTGTTGGAATTAAATACAGCTTGCCTAAAGTAGAAGTAGTGCTCATCGAAGGAATTTTATTTTTTGAGAAGTTTTTCGGCAATTATATCACATGCCTGGTCAATCATATCGTAAACTGATGCAAAACCGTTTTGTAATCCGAAATATGGATCTGGAACATCAACATTTTCACCTGGAAAAAGCTCGTTGAGAATTAATTTTACTTTATTTTTTTCTTCATCATTTTTAGCTAGACTTAAGACGTCATTGTAATTGCTGCCGTCCATCACGTAAATATAATCGAAGTCTTTAAAATCTTGAGTTCTGAATTGTCTTCCGCGTTGATGAGAAATATCCAATCCGTTTTTATGTGCGATCGCAATGGAGCGTTGGTCAGGCTGTTTGCCAATATGCCATTCTCCTGTGCCCGCTGAATCAACTATAAATTTATCTTTAGGTAATTTTGACTGTAAAATGCCCTCTGCCAGCGGTGAGCGGCAAATATTTCCCAAACAAACCATTAGAATTTTTTGAGGCATGATAAAGGTTATTTTATAAATTAATTAGACAGATAGTTTTTTCTGAATATCCTCAACATACTTTTTAAACTGCTTATCTGTAGCAACAAGATTGTCTACGGTTTTGCAAGCGTGAAGTACTGTTGCGTGATCTCTATCTCCAATTTGCGAACCGATATTTGCCAAAGATGCTTTGGTGTACTTCTTTGCAAAAAACATCGCAAGCTGTCTTGCCTGAACAATATGACGCTTTCTAGTTTTAGATTGTAAAATATCCAAATCCACTTGGAAATATTCTGAAACTACTTTCTGAATATAATCGATTGAAATTTCGCGCTTTACATTTTTTACAAACTTCTCGACAACGTGTTTTGCAAGTTCAAGATTCACTTCCTTCTTATTAAAAGAAGATTGTGCAATCAATGAGATAATTGCTCCTTCAAGTTCACGAACGTTCGATTTGATGTTTTTGGCAATATATTCGACAATTTCAGAAGGCATCTCAACACCATCTCTGTATAAGATATTGTTTACAATTGCGACTCTAGTTTCGTAATCAGGCTGCTGCAATTCAGCAGAAAGTCCCCATTTGAAACGAGAAAGCAAACGTTGCTCAATATCTTGCATATCAACTGGCGCTTTGTCTGAAGACAAAATTACCTGTTTTCCGTTTTGGTGTAGATAATTAAAAATGTGGAAAAACACATCTTGAGTAGCCGATTTTCCTGAGAAAAACTGAACATCATCAATAATTAAAACATCAATCAGTTGGTAGAAATGAATAAAATCATTTCGGTTATTTTTACGTACAGATTCGATATACTGCTGAGTAAATATTTCGGCAGAGATATAAAGTACGGTTTTTTCTGGGTATTTATCTTTGATTTCCACCCCAATTGCGTGAGCAAGGTGGGTTTTACCTAATCCTACGCCACCAAAAATTAAAAGTGGATTAAAGGAAGTTCCGCCGGGTTTATTGGCAACCGCCATTCCTGCAGATCTTGCCAAACGGTTTGAATCTCCTTCAAGGAAATTATCAAAACTATAGTTGGCATTAAGTTGAGATTCTATTTTCAGGTTTCTAATTCCTGGGATTACAAACGGGTTGCGAAGTTCTGGATTAAGATTCTTAAATGGAGCATCTACCTCTTGCGTTTTCATTGGTCCACGTTGCGCAGAAGGAAGTTGTTCAGTAAAGGGTTGTTTATTGCCATAAGTGTTCTCCATTTTAATTTTATAGAGTAACTTTGCATTTTTCCCTAGCTCTTTTGTAAGAGCCACTTTAAGTAGCTTGACATAATGCTCTTCCAGCCATTCGTAAAAGAATTTACTTGGCACTTGGATGTACAAAGCATTATCCGTTAGTTCTACTGACTTAATCGGTTCAAACCAGGTTTTGTAAGCCTGATCCTGGATGTTGTCCTTGATAAATGCAAGACAATTTTCCCATACTGATTGAGCAGTTTTGTTCATAAAGCAGTTTAAATTTTATATATTGTTAGCGGATTTCATACATTTACGAAGAGTAAAAATTGTATGTTTTCGGGAGAACAAATATGTGAACAATAATCGTTAAAAAAAAATTTTCGGCTGGTTGATTTTATTAAATTAAAGTCGTAAGGAGCCAAAAAAACCGTCAATTTAAAACCATAATAAATTATGAGAGAGCATTTTTCAGAGGTACGCGTAAGGTACTCAGAAACAGACCAAATGGGAGTCGTTTATCATGGAAATTACTTACCGTATTTTGAGATAGGAAGAGTGGAATGGCTTAGAAGTCAAGGGATTTCGTACAAAAGCATGGAGGAGAGAGGTGTGGCTTTACCGATTGTGAATTTGAGTTTAAATTACAAGAAATCGGCACGTTATGATGACATTCTAACCATTAAAACTGCCTTCAAGTCACAAAGTTCTGTGAAGATTGAATTTGATTGCGAAATTCGCAATGAGCAAAATGAGTTATTAACAACTGCAAGCTTTCTTTTGGTATTTGTGGACATGAAAACAGGTCGCGCAACTGCCGCTCCAGATTATATAAAAGAGATCCTCGATAAAATCGCCTAATAAGAATTTGAGAGGATTATTCTTTCAGCTTTAGTTCCACTTCATGAAGTGATTGAAAACTTTCCAAAACTTGCTCCGCATTCTTTTTGCGTGTCGCAATTTCGATTAAACAACGCATTTCCATCTTTTGCGAAATTACTTCCAATCGCTTTTCTTTGATAATGCGCATTACTTTATTAATCACCGCATAATCAAAGGAAAGTAGGAAATGTACATCAATTGTCTTTTCTACGATTTCAGAATTTTCTAAAAC
>CBDUDY010000262.1:0-3057 GCA_965366055.1 uncultured bacterium | reverse complement strand
ACTTTAGAAAATCGATTAGACTTCTTCTGTTGTTCATTCTCTAGATGCATCTGCTCTATTGTCTTGAGCTTTTCACCCTCTTTAAATTTATTGTATTCGGCTTGGCCCAGTCTTTTATTGTTAATAAGCGCTATGTTATTGCGAAGATCTAAATGTTGCTTGAGATAATAGAATGCTTGAGCATTTTCGGCAATATTTTCGTGAGCAATGCTTAAATCTAGGTATATTTTTGACTGTAAATCTTGATTAAAATTTTTCTTATTCAAATCGCTCGCTCTATCCAGATAATTTATTGCAAGATTAGAACGCTTTTTATCCAGTTCGATAGACCCAAGTTCATACAGAGCTTCTGCGCGAATATTGTACGCGTCTTCTTTTTCAGTTTTTGCAATAAGAGACGTGAAAATTATTACTGCTTGATCTACTTTACCATTAGTTCTATATAAAATTCCTTTCTGCAGCTCCAAGAGTTCAATTGCATCTAGGTAAGAGATAGAATGGTAAATTTCTTTGGCAATAGCAAAGGAATCCTCTGCCAAGGAGTATTGATTTTTCTGCATATAGCAGAGACCTTTTTTATAGTGAGCAAGTGCTTGATCTGAGGAAGCTGGGAGTGTAGAATATAATTTACAGGCTAAATCGTATCCGTCAAAGGCATCTTCATACTTCTTAATTTGAAAATATATATCGCCAAGAATTAGGTATGATTTAGCCTGCTTCTGTACATCGTTTGTAATGCTTGCATAATTTATTGCTTTCTGAGTATGGTCAAGAGCGGCAATATAATTATTTGTTCTAATATCAAAAGCTGCAAGTTGGAGATAAGTGGCAACGCTGTCCAATTTTTCGGCTTTTGGCTGAGAAAAAGTCAGTACGCTAAAAAGCAGAAGAGCGTGAAGCCAAAAATTCATAGTGCATTTTAAAGATGCGATAAATTTACTACTTTATTTCTTATGTAAAAGCATTGTAAGATCGATAAGTCTTGAACTATAGCCTATTTCATTATCATACCACCCAACAACTTTCACCATCTTGCCAATTACAGAAGTAAGTAATGAGTCAAAAAGACACGAAGTAGGGTTGCCAAGAATGTCTACAGAAACTATTGGATCTTGGGTATAATCAAGAATTCCATTCAATCCATTCTGAGATGCTTTTAAGAAAGCCGCATTTATTTCTTCGATGGTAACTTCTCTTTTCACATAAGCCGTAAGGTCGGTCAAAGATCCATCAGGCACAGGAACACGGATGCCGCTACCGCCAATTTTCCCGTCAAGTTCAGGGAAAATTTTTGTCAGAGCTTTTGCTGCTCCAGTTGTTGTAGGAACGATAGATTGACTTGCACCTCTAGCGCGGCGTAAATCTTTATGTGGCTGATCATGTAAACTTTGATCGGTTGTATAAGAGTGAACCGTAGTAATATAGGCGTTTTCGATGTGACAAAGTTCATGTAGAACCTTCAACATTGGCGCCGCATTATTGGTTGTAC
This sequence comes from uncultured bacterium, assembly GCA_965366055.1. Classification (GTDB taxonomy): domain Bacteria; phylum Bacteroidota; class Bacteroidia; order Flavobacteriales; family Flavobacteriaceae; genus Flavobacterium. The sequence continues at coordinate 1,568 of CBDUDY010000262.1, read as the reverse complement.
AACTCGCATTCGAAACGATTGTTTCTGTTCCGTCAAGAATATGCTCATTGACACCAAGAACAATAGTTTTGATGCTATCAACTTCTGCTGGAGCAGCAAGAATTACTTTTTTCGCACCAACGTTAATGTGTTTAGTAATGTCTTCTAGGGTTTTATATTTCCCGGTAGATTCAATAACTACGTCAATATCCAACTTACCCCAGGACAAATTAGCTGCGTCTTTCTCGTGAAAGAACAAAAACTTTTCTTGGTCAACAATTATCGATTCGTCGTCAAAAGATACATTTCGCTTTAGAACACCGTGAATACTGTCGTATTTTAGCAAATGCGACATCGTATGATTGTCGGCAAGATCATTAATTGCGATTACATCAATTGTAGGATGATCCAGTAATAATCTAAATAAATTACGACCTATTCGACCAAAACCGTTTATTGCAACTCTTATTTTTGACATGAAGACTTCAGAAAAAATTTATAAAATATGTTTTTGTGCTTTATAAGATGAACGCACAAGTGGACCACTTTCTACATGTCTAAATCCTAGTTCAAGTCCAATTTTTTCGTATTTCGCAAACTGTTCAGGCGTGATAAATTCTTTTACCGGAAGGTGTTTTTTACTTGGCTGAAGGTATTGTCCAATCGTTACAACATCCACATTTGCGGCTCTTAAGTCGTGCAAAGTTTCAATTACTTCCTCTTCAAGTTCACCAAGTCCAAGCATAATTCCCGACTTCGTTCTGTTGATTCCTTGCTCTTTCAAGTATTTCAAAACTGCAAGACTGCGGTCGTATTTTGCCTGAATTCGCACTTCACGAGTCAATCTTCTCACCGTTTCCATATTATGCGAAACCACCTCTGGATTAGCTTCTACAATACGATCAAGGTGACGTTCTATTCCTTGAAAATCAGGAATCAGCGTCTCCAAAGTCGTTTTTGGATTCATTCTTCTTATCGCTTGTACCGTTTCGTACCAGATAATAGAACCCATATCTTTCAAGTCATCGCGGTCAACACTAGTGACAACAGCGTGCTTAATATTCATAATTTTTATCGAGCGCGCCACTTTTTCAGGCTCACCCCAATCTACTGTTTCGGGACGTCCAGTTTTTACACCGCAAAATCCACAAGAACGCGTGCACACATTACCTAGAATCATAAAAGTCGCCGTTCCTTCGCCCCAGCATTCGCCCATATTTGGACAACTACCTGAAGTACAAATTGTATTCAGCTGATATTTATCTACAAGCCCACGAAGTTCGGTGTATTTTTGACCTATTGGAAGCTTTACTTTAAGCCATTTTGGTTTCCCGATCGGTAACGTATTGTCTAAAACTGTCTCCATTTGTACTATTTTATAATGCTCCGCAAAGGTACAACTTGCAATTTGATTTAATAGGAAATCAATCTTTTTTCAGACTTTTTTAGTCTTTACGATTGAGGTTTCGATTTCATGATTTTTTTTTGGAGCTTTATCCCGCTTTCTGCTATATCTCTTCATAGTTGCTGCTTCGCGCAACCATAAAGAGGATGCCGCGCCAATCGGGGCTAGGGGATTTCGCCTTTGA
>CBDUDY010000261.1:0-3059 GCA_965366055.1 uncultured bacterium | reverse complement strand
CTCATTCGGCAGACCAAATAAAAGGACAAATTGCCATGGCGCAACTTTACCTATATAATGCAGTTGACATCATAACCTCAAAAACTAAGGAAAGCATAGCATCTTTCGCGGAAGGCGATATGCAAAGAATGATGCTTATGGGATTAAGGAGATATACTAAATATCAAAATCTTCCAAATGTTGCAGAATTAAGAGAAACAATTGCTGCTATGGTTATAGCTGAAAACAAATATTGTTTTTAATATTAAATTTCTACCAATAAAAAAACCCGCTGTAATAGCGGGTTTTTTATTAAAACTGAAAATTGAAATTTTCACCGTTTATGCTTGACTATAGAGGTTTTCTTCCTGAAATTACTCTAAGTAGTATTACAACAATTGCGATCACTAATAAGATGTGAATCAAGCTACTTCCTGCAATTCCAGCTCCTAAGATTCCGAAAAATCCTAATGCCCAAATGATAATAAGAATAACTGCGATAGTGTAAAGTAAATTTCCCATAATAATGTGTTTTTAGTAATTAATAGTTTATAATTGGTTATAGTTCAAAATTATCTTAATTAAAGCGCAAATTTCTTACAGCATTACTTCTTAATTTTATAAAATTAACTAAAATTTTTGATAATACGCTGATTATTAGAAAGTTTGAAAGAATGTTTTTCGCGTTTATTTCAGAATTATCTAAGATTCCTTTAATCATTGGAGCTTCGGAGATGGGGGTCACGATTCTCTCAATATAATTTATCCAGAATTCAATTTCTTATTTAGATAAAAACTTCAGCTAAGCTTTATTCATTCCGCGAAAGCGTAATTCTTGGTAAACATTAAATCATTCTTATGTTAAGAATTGTTAAAATCTGTTTACATAATTTTAAGAAGTATAGGTTTTATTTATCTTTGAGTAAAAACATTATGAAAAAGATCGTTATCGGATGTTTTACAGCTTTGGCCCTTATGACAGCATGTAAAACTAAAAGTGAGAAAGAATCTGTCCAAAATAAAGTTGCGATGGTCCTAGAGCCTAAAAGTGGTAGTAATGCCAGCGGAACGGCAACCTTTACTGAGAAAGACGGTGAAGTGACCTTTAAAGCTACAATAAAAGGCCTAAAACCAGGAGTGCATGCAATTCATATCCATGAAAAAGGTGATTGTTCAGCTGCTGATGCGACTTCTGCAGGTGGACATTGGAATCCTACGTTTGAAAAACACGGAAAATGGGGAACAGGAGAATATCATAAAGGCGATATTGGAAACTTTACGGCTGACGCGGCGGGTAACGGAAGCATCAGTATGACTACAGATGAGTGGTGCATAGGATGTGATGATGAAAAGAAAAACATTTTAGGAAAATCTATAATTGTGCACGAAGGAGCAGATGATTTTGTAACACAACCTACAGGTGATGCGGGTGGTAGAGCGGCTTGTGCGGCAATTATAAAATAATATTGGACAATGGATTATTTTTTTAAAAATTGTATAAATTTGCATTGTAAATGCAACAAATGATTAATCCATCTGCGATAGGCTGGGTCGAAAAATATTTTTCGATTCGTCAACAGCATAATATACCAAAACCCGTTTCTTCGGAGAAGTTTTACAACCTCACTCGAAGGACGGGTTTTATTTATGGACATATAATTTCGTTTCTCTCCGGCATTCCCATTAATACTAATCGCTGGCTTCGAGACGAAATTTCTAAGGTTGCCTTACTTGATGTCTTATATGAATTACATAGACTGACGAAAGAAGAAAGTAGTAAAGAATTATTTCTTGCAGATGTACTTCAGTTTTATCACGAAATGCATCCTGAAGGTCAAAATTTCTTTAAGAAGATGCTGCCGGCAAGTAAACTTACAACCACACTTGAAGTAATTATTGACCGAAGAGTGCAAACTAACGAAGACATTGTTAGCAAAAACTTTTCGCATATTATTACGAACGCACTTCTATTTATGGACGTGCTAGCCTTTTTAAAATTTCTAAATAAAGGAAATTTACCCGAAAAATATCTTAAGAAGACTGAAGCAGTTGTGGTAAGTATTGTTACGCTTGCGCTAAAAGTAAAACCGCAAAAAACTCCATATGATGATTTATTGGTAAAATTATTTGAAGCTTCTGTACGATATAATAAGTTTTCTGATAAGTCTAAAATAAGTGATCTTGACGCCATGGATTTGGGCTATTTCACAAATGATCTAGAGCATTATTATTTTATAGATCTTGCTGGAATGGCATTGTGGAATGATGGAATAGTAGATAGACAAGAAGAATATTTCTTGTATGCTATTGCAAATATCCTAGGTGTAGAAGATGATTTCGTAACCCACAGTCTTTCTGAAACTTCTAGCTTTATACTTCTAAATAAGAAATCGATTCCGTATTTTAATTATTCTAACCCTGTACGTCATTTTTATTCGCATATGTCGCAAAATGTGATAACATTGATTAGCAGAAATAAAAAACGATTGGCAAAGGAGATATCTAATAGTGGAGAATTAGCCACATTATTAGCCAAATCTGTATATAAAGAATTGGATACTAAAGAGAAGAAGAAAGTAAAAAAGCAACTTCTGGCGATTTGTAAAACAATTCCGTCGTTGACCATTTTTTTATTGCCGGGAGGAAGTTTACTACTTCCAATTCTTATCAAATTTATCCCTCAATTACTTCCTTCTACTTTTAATGAAAATTCTGAAAATGAATTTTGATTATTTTCTAAAATTTATATTGATATACTTCATCTAGATTCTTCTCGCTGTTAAGATTTACGTCTAAATCAGTTACTATTCCAGAGTTTAGTCCGTAGACCCATCCATGTAAGGTAAGATCTTGACCACTTTTCCATGCTGATTGCACTATTGATGTTCTTGCAAGGTCAAAAACTTGCTCTTTTACATTAACTTCAACAAAAGCATTAAACCGCGCTGTTTCGTTTGGAATAGAATCTAAATATTCTTTGTGCAAGCGATATACATTTTTGATATGTCTGATCCAATTATCAATGATTCCAATAGAATCATTTTTCATTGCAGCTTTAATACCACCACAACCATAATGTC
>CBDUDY010000260.1:0-3079 GCA_965366055.1 uncultured bacterium | reverse complement strand
AGTTTTTTAATCAAACATTTATTGGTAGACTGGCGTTGGGGCGAAGCATATTTTGCCGAAAAACTTATAGATTACGACCTTTCGGCAAATAACGGAAACTGGCAATGGGCCGCAGGATCAGGATGTGATTCAGCACCATACTTCAGAATTTTCAACCCGACTTTACAAACAAAGCGTTTCGACCCGAAATTAGAATATATTCGAAAGTGGATTCCAAATTATGATAGTCAAATTATGCCAGAAATTGTTGAGCATAAATTCGCTAGAGAACGTGTTTTAGAAACATTTAAGAAGGCATTAGCAGATGCATAAGTGCTAATTATTTTTAACATTAGCATCTTTTTAGTTCAAAGTAAAAACTTTAAAAGCGGTAAATATTAACGATTGAAAAACGCACCTTCATTAAGAGTACTGCTTTTTCGAATATTATCTTATACAAAAACTTCTATCTAATAAAAGTTTTAATTTACTCTAAAGTCGGATATTTACTAATTACTACTATCATTGTAAAATATTTTCTACCTCCCGAAAATGCGATACTCAATAATGTACAAAAATGAAAATATTTCTAAAATTTATTAAGTGGTTTGTTATAACAATCTTTGCGGCACTTGTGTTTTCAATTTTAGCAATTCGTTTCTCACGGTTTTCAGACAAGATGATTTATCAGATGAATGGTACGGAATACGCAGAATTTAAATCAGATTTGAATTTTGAAGAATTCTATTTTGATGTTGATAAAGATGTGAAACTACACGGAGTTTTATTTAAACCAGATTCAGCAGATGTAATAGGAACAATCTTTCACTACTCTGGAAAGGGAATGCATCTAATGAATTCAATGCAACAATCGTATAGACCTCTTCTTAAAAAAGGTTTTCAGATATTTTGCTACGAAAGGAGAGATTTCGGAAAATCTAATGGAGAGGCCACAAGTTCAATAATATTAAGAGACGACGCGTTATTTGTCTTTGATAGAGTATCAGAATTTGGAGAAGTTTCAAAAAAACCTATTATTATTTGGGGACAGTCTTTAGGCGGTGCATTCGCTACTATGAATGCAAAGGCAAGGCAAGAAAAAATTAAAGGACTAATTTTGGAAGGAACTTTTAGCTCTTTCCCAGATATTGGAAAAGTTTATGCAAAAGCATTGAAGTTAGAAAACTTTAAATGGGTTGTACCGCTACTTATGAACAATGATTTTCCTGCCGAAAATGAAATACAAGCATTAAAGATTCCAACGGTAATTATACACAGCAAGTCTGACGAGCAAGTGCCATATGAATTGGGAAGAAAATTGTTTAATTCCTCCAATAAAAATAATACCGATTTTTGGGAAATTGAAGGTTCTCATATTAAGGCAATATACGATTATGAAGATCAGTATGTAAATGAATTCAGCAAGATTTTAGAGAACCAATTGTAATTATCACTAAAACAAACTGCTCAGCTACTGCACGTTGGGTTATCTCCAGATTTTATTAAAACATCTACCATATTATTCTCAATATAATATTTTGAGTTACCAATACTTCTAAGTATTTTTAGAACACAAAATGCACTTCAACTATGACTGAAATCGATATAGAAAAAGAAAATAAAGCTATTGCGCAAGAATACAAGGAATTGTTGCGGATAAGCTATCAGACGCTTTCAGATGACGAGAAAAAACTTATCAGGAAGGCATTTGATTTTGCTGTAGAATCTCACAAAGAGCAGCGACGCAAATCTGGCGAAGCTTATATTTTTCATCCAATTGCAGTTGCAAAAATTGTCGCGTCACAAATTGGGCTGGGTGCGACGTCAATCGCAGCGGCACTTATGCATGATGTTGTAGAAGACACCGATGTTACAGTTGACGATATTGAGAAAATGTTCAATCCTAAAGTTGCGCAACTTGTAGAAGGACTTACAAAAATTGCACAAGTAAAAAAAGATCTCAACATCTCTATGCAAGCGGAGAATTTCCGAAAAATGTTGCTTACGTTAAATGATGATGTTCGCGTAATTTTAATAAAAATTGCTGACAGACTTCATAATATGCAGACGATGGATTCCATGCCTGCCTACAAACAAGAAAAAATTGCTTCCGAAACACTCTATATTTACGCTCCATTGGCACATAGATTGGGACTTTATAATATTAAGTCACAGTTGGAAGATTTGGGTTTAAAATATACGGAACCGGAAATTTATGATGATATTGTCAGTAAGATTAAAGAAACTAAGGAAGAGCAAGATTTATATATTAAAGACATCACCGATGTTATAAAAGATTCATTGGATGTAGAAAATATCGACTTCACCATTAAAGGTCGACCGAAATCTATATATTCGATTCGCCGTAAAATGAAAGCGCAGAGCGTAACTTTTGACGAAGTGTATGATAAATTTGCACTTAGAATTGTTTATAAAGCACCGCCAAATGAGGAAAAATTTGTTGCTTGGAAAATTTACTCTATCGTTACAGATCATTACCGTCCAAGTCCTAGCCGATTGAGAGACTGGATTTCCTCTCCAAAAACAACAGGTTACGAAGCCTTGCACATTACCGTAATGGGGCCAAAAGGTCGCTGGGTCGAAATACAGATCCGGAGTGATCGTATGGACGAAATTGCTGAAAAAGGCTACGCAGCACATTACAAATATAAAACTGGAGCTACCGAAGAAAATGGATTGGACGTTTGGTTAAACTTATTAAAAGAGGCTCTTGAAAGTACCGAATTAAATGCGGTTGATTTTGTGCAGGACTTCAAAATGAATCTTTACGCCAAAGAAATTTTTGTTTTTACACCAAAAGGTGATATCAAATCACTTCCAAAAGGCGCTACTTCACTTGATTTCGCATTTGCGGTTCACTCCGAAATTGGAATCCATACTCGTGGTACAAGAGTTAACGGAAAACTAGTACCGCTCAATTATGTCCTAAAAAGTGGCGATCAAGTAGATATTATTACATCTGCAAACCAAAAACCCACCTCACATTGGCTAGATTATGTAACAACTTCTCGTGCAAAAACTAAGATTAGAAACGTGCTCAATGAGAACGTCAAAAAACTTGGTGATGAAGGAAAAGAAC
>CBDUDY010000259.1:0-3084 GCA_965366055.1 uncultured bacterium | reverse complement strand
GACTTCCAACCATCAAGGATTTCTTGGAAAAGAAAATCAAAGCTGAGGTTGTAAGTCCAGAGGAAAGAAAAATTCGATTAGAAAAATTATATAGTACGCCACCTTTATTAGAAATAAGAAATTTAGAAAAAGAATATTTCTTTTCTGCAGGATTTCTAGGCAAAACCAAAAGTTTTAAAGCTGTTGATGATGTAAGTCTTAAGCTATATGAAGGTGAAACTCTCGGTTTAGTGGGCGAATCAGGTTGTGGGAAATCAACTTTGGGAAATGCAATTTTACAATTGGACAAAGCAACGGCCGGTCAGATTTTTTATCGGGGAGAAGATATTACCAATATCGGAAAAGAGGAGCTAAAAAACCTTCGAAAGGAAATTCAAATCATCTTTCAAGATCCATATTCCTCATTAAATCCACGAATACAAGTCGGAAAAGCAATAATGGAACCAATGCAGGTTCACAAATTGTACAAAGATGACAAGGAACGAAAAGCGAAAACGATCGAAATATTACAACAAGTAGGACTTACTGCAGAGCATTTTGATCGATATCCACACGAATTTTCGGGAGGACAAAGACAGCGCATCGGAATTGCACGAACCATTGCATTGCAGCCCAAAATGATTGTTTGCGACGAATCAGTTTCAGCCTTAGATATTTCGGTACAAGCGCAAGTACTCAATCTTCTCAATGATCTCAAGGAGAATTTCGGTTTTACCTATATATTTATTTCCCACGATTTAGCAGTCGTCAAATATATGTCAGATCAAGTAGTGGTAATGAACAAAGGAAAAATCGAAGAAATTGCCGATGCCGATGTACTTTATGCCCATCCTAAAAGTGTCTATACTAAGAAATTAATCGATGCAATACCAAAAGGATAATGCTCATTTGTTACCAATTAAGTCCATAATTTGATTGGGTTTACTAATAGTGTGTTGTAGATATTATAGTAAATTTGCAGTAGATTACCCTTACATTAATCATACAATACTTATGTTTGTCAATTCAGACATAGAAGCAAAACAACTATACTTTCAATGATCAATCGTCCCATTTCCGGTACCGATGACAATTCCGTCTTATTGAAGGTAGCGGCAGGAGATTCTGTTGCTTTTGCTGAATTGGTAAAACACAGATGGCAGAAAGTATTGCAACACGCACTTACTTTTGTTAAATCTTATCAGGTTGCTGAAGAACTAACTCAAGATGTTTTTATTCAGCTTTGGGAAAAACGTGAAAAGCTTACAGAAGTCAAAAGTTTTGACAATTACCTCTTTATTGTAAGCAGAAATCTAATCATAACTCACATTCGCAAGAAACTTGTTGAAACTAGTACACTTAAAGAGCAGAAACTTGAAGAAATGTTTTTCAAGCCAGACGAGCAATTTGAATTTAAAGAATTAGTTAGCATCATTCAAGAAGGTGCCGATTTATTGACTGAGCCACGTCGATCTGTTTTTTTATTGAGCAGAATTGAAGGGAAAGATTCAGATTTCATTAGTGCTGAACTGGGAATTGCCAAAAGAACAGTACGTTGGCACCTCGCCGAAGCGTTAAATTTTCTTCGCACTTATATTCATAATCAATACATTTCCAGCATATTAGTTATACTGTTTTTTAAAATCTAAAAAAAAACTTAAATTATTTCATTTTCCATTGCCACTTTCATAACCTGTTGTCGTCTTTATATATAGATGCTATAACTAAGGTTACCAAATAATTATATTTATGTTTCAGGAAAATGAATTTAATGAATTAATATCGCGCTACATCTCTGGAGAACTTAATTCCTCAGAAAAGTTGGCATTACTTGAAATGCTAGACGAGCAGGACGGAATTGACACATTAGATTCGATAATGAGAGACAATTTAGCGAAAGCGAAAAACGATTTTGCCTCTCAACAGCAGACAGAGAAATTCTTGACAGCTTTAAGTTCAAAAATAGCGACAAAGGAAAATACTTCACCACAAAAAGTGGTTAAACTCTTCAGATGGAAAAATTGGGTTGCAGCGGCGTCACTTGCATTAGCTGTTGGAGTTGGCACCACTTATATTTTGAACAAGGAATTACCTGCTGATTCGCAAGGTCTTGCTATAGTTCAGGAAACAAAAGATATTACACCGGCCATTTCGGGAGCGATTCTGACGCTTGCTGACGGTTCTCAAATTGTTTTGGACAGTCTTGGTAATGGGCAAGTAGCAAAACAATCAAACACTACGATCTCTAACAATGATGGACAATTAATATATAAAGCTCAAAAAGGTGCAAGTAGTGTCTATAATACGATGTCTACTCCTAAAGGACAAAAATATAATTTGCAACTAGCAGATGGAACAAAAGTTTGGCTCAATGCTTCCTCTGCGATTAAATTTCCTACAGCTTTTTCTGGTAGTACTAGAGAAGTAAGCATTACAGGAGAAGCATATTTTGAAGTGAGTCCAGACAATAAACGCCCATTTATTGTAGATGTTCGCGGTATGCAAGTGGAAGTTCTTGGTACTCATTTTAATATAAACGCTTACAATGACGAGGAAGTAATTAGAACAACTCTTCTTGAAGGTAGTGTTGTAATTACGCAGAGTATGAAGTCTAAAAAATTGATTCCTGGTCAGCAAGCAGTCGTTAGCAAATTGGGCTTAATAAGTCTTGAGCAAAACGTAAATCTTGCACAAGTAATGAGCTGGAAAAACGGATTATTCTATTTTGAAGATTCAAGTCTTCAGGAAGTTATGCGCGAGATAAGTCGCTGGTATGACGTAGAAGTTGTCTATCAAGAAGGAATTCCAGAACGAAATTTTGAAGGAGAAATTCAGAGAAACCTGAAACTTTCAGAAGTATTAAGAATTCTAGAACTAAATAAAGTAAAATTTTCACTTGAAGGAAGAACGGTACTGATTGCCAATTAACGACCTTCATTTATATAAAATAAGAAAAGGATATCAAAAAAAAGCCGACTGATGTTCGAGCATCGCCGGCCTAAACCTTCAAGGTTTGTAGATTTTGATTTCTAATTTTTAGACTGTTGAACGAGTACTATTATTAACCAAAACCATTACGAATGTATGAATTTATTACTAAAAATT
>CBDUDY010000258.1:0-3088 GCA_965366055.1 uncultured bacterium | reverse complement strand
TAAAATTAGTTTTGATAAGATGTATTTTAGAAAAGATATCGGATTCGACTTATTTAAAGAATGAGTGCGCCGTAGTATCTTGATAAACGTCATTGTTTGCTTTGTGTAACTGCAGTTGTTTGACCCAATAAACCATTGCAGATGCACATATAACTACAAAAATCCAATTGATAATATTGGCCCCGAACCATGTGCTCAATTCTAGATTTCGTAGAAAATCCATTGGGATAAAAAGAAAATCTACAAAAAGTGACTGTATTCCTTCAAAAAATGCTTTCATTTTTAAACTTGTATTATATTTACAAATACAAAAGTATAAAATATCACCATGATAACAAGCCTTTTTAAAAAATCCACGCCAATTAATTATGCACTTCTGCTTTTTGTGGTTTTTATTTGCTTCTTTTTATACCATTTTAACAATGCTCCGATTGATTTTTCACTGCAAGATTTAATTCAAAACGCGGGTTATTTTGCGATTATTTTGGGTTCTTTATTTCTTTCAAATTTTATTGTAAAAAAGAATTCCCTCAGCAAAGACAGTGCTTTCACTATTTTTTTCTTCTTCCTATTACTGCTATTTTTTCCTAAACTATTAAACGATGGAAATTTACTGATTTCCAATTTTTTTATTCTTCTGTCTACACGAAGAATAATGTCTTTGCAATCTGATGTCAGTCAAAAAGAAAAGGTATTTGATGCTTCGTTATGGGTTTTTGTAGCGGCTTTATTCCATTTTTGGAGTATTGCTTTTATATTTGTGGTTTTTGTCGCGATACTTTTTTCAGCTTCTAGAGATTACAGAAACTGGCTTTTGCCATTTCTAGCTTTTATTACGGCTTTTATATTATTTCTATTGTACGCCTATGCAATTTCTCCCACTTCGGTAGATGTACTTTTAAGCAAAACTACTGCCTCTTTTAAGCTTGATTATTTCGTTAATACTAAAGAAAATATAGCATTTAGCATCTTTGCGGCAATAGCGATTTACTTAACTTTTTCGCAGATGATTGCAGTATCAGGTAAGCCGATTATTGTGCAATCGGCTTTCAAAATAATTTTGCTATCGTTTTTTGTAGGTGTTTTTGTATTCCTAATTTCTCCATTTAAAAGCAATGAACTGTTAGTATTTACTTTTCTTCCACTGGCAATTATGGCAACAAGCGAAGTAGAAGGAGCAAGGCATAATCTTCGTCAAGAATTAACCGTAGGTGTTTTTATCTTATGTGGTTTGTACCTATTTATTACCCAACTATAATTTACTTCCATAAGCCAAGTCGCCCGCGTCGCCTAGTCCTGGAACAATATAATTTTTGTTATCTAAACCTTCATCCGTAGTTGCAATCCACAGATGGCAATTTGCTGGAATGTGATTTTTTAGATATTCAATTCCTTCTGGAGCAGCCACAACTACGGCAAGGTGAATTTCTTTTGGGGTTCCTCTTTCCAACAATTTATTAAAAACTGCCACCATTGAATGACCTGTAGCCAACATTGGATCAACTAGCAACAGAATTTTATTGTCAATGGCTGGAATTGCTTGATATTCTACAAAAATTTCTGAGTCCTTTTCGGGAGTTGCGTGGGTTCTGTAGGCAGAGATAAATCCGTTTTCGGCTTGATCAAAATAGTTGAGAAATCCTTGGTGAAGTGTAATTCCAGCTCGCAAAATACTGCATAATACCAGTTGATCTGCAATTTCGGTAGTGTCTTTTGAGCCCAAAGGAGTTGTAACGGTAATTGAATTATAATTTAAAGATTTACTCAGTTCATAACTCATTATTTCGCCAATACGTTCTATATTTCTACGAAAGCGCATGCTATCTTTTTGAACATCAACATTTCTAATTTGAGCAAGAAAATGATTTAGCACACTATTATTCTCTGATAAATGATGTATTTGCATGGAAAAGCGATAATTTTAGGTTATGAATTGAAAATTTGTTCAGACTATAAATGTATAAAAAGTATCTTTGGTTCTTTTAAATCCAATTAATATGTTTTCACAACTTGCATTTTCTGTTTTTGAACAAAGTATTCATGACTATCACGTTCATGATAGTGTTGACCAACAAATAAACAATCCTTTTCCAAAAGAAAAAATTGAGCATTTATTATATCTAAAAAACTGGATTGATACGGTTCAATGGCATTTTGAAGATTTAATTAGAGATCCACAGATTGATCCGGTTGCGGCACTTGCTTTAAAACGTCGTATCGATGCTTTTAATCAAGAGCGTACGGATATGGTTGAATATATAGATAGTTATTTTTTGCAAAAATATGATGGCGCTGAAATGAAGCCTAACGCAAAAATTAACTCAGAAAGTCCTGCTTGGGCAATTGACCGTTTCTCTATTTTGGCGCTTAAAATTCATCACATGCGCGAAGAAGCGTGTAGAGCTGAAGCATCTGAAGAACACCGTAAAAATTGCGAAATCAAATTGAATATCCTTTTGGAACAACGCAAAGATTTGGCAACAGCGATTGACGATTTGCTAGAAGATATTAAGTCTGGAAACAAATACATGAAAGTGTATAAGCAAATGAAAATGTATAATGACGTGGATACGAATCCAGTGTTGTATCAGGCTAAAAAATAAATACCGTACACTTTGTCTACAAAAATCACACATATAGCCGTCATTCGACTCTCAGCAATGGGCGATGTTGCAATGGCGGTGCCTGTGATTTCTGCTTTCGCTAAAAGACATCCTACGATCAAAATTACGGTCGTATCCAGGAAATTCCTTAAACCGCTGTTCAAATCAATTCCCAACTGTGATTTTCTTGCGGTTGATACTAAAGGAAGACATGAAGGTTTTAGAGGAGTTTTGCAATTATACCAAGATCTAAAGGATATTGGAGTTGATGCAATCGCAGATTTGCACAATGTGCTTCGGTCAAAGGTTGTTCGCTATCTTTTTTCGGCGGCATATATTCCTACTGCTGCAATCAATAAAGGTCGAAAAGAAAAAAAGGCATTAGTAAGTCTTAAAAACAAGGATTTCAAACAACTCAAAACTTCGATGCAACGTTATGTAGAAGTATTTGAAGATTTGGGATACTTAATTGACGAAAGTGAACT
>CBDUDY010000257.1:0-3107 GCA_965366055.1 uncultured bacterium | reverse complement strand
TACTAATGAAAGCCAAGTTCCTAAAAATCAGCAAACCTTGTTCAGAGAATTGGGACAATATGACCGCATCAATGTCGGGACATTATTGCGATGTCTGTGCAAAAACGGTAGTAGACTTCAGCAAATTATCGCAACTTGAAATCAGCAAACAGATGCAGAAAATCAACGGAAATATTTGCGCTAGAGTTACACAAGGTCAGCTGGATATGCCTTTGATAGATTTGGATACTTCATCAGAGTACAAAATTACGTATTCAAATGTGGCGGCAAGCTTGATGTTGGCAACTACAATGTTGGCCGCTGGACAACCGATGCAATCGGAAAATAAAGTAGTACAAACCGAAATTTCACAACCTAATAAGAAAGCGGTCGAAGAAGAGGATTCTCAGTCGAATCAGAAACAAAATCTTTCAAAACCAGATAATTTTACAACCGTAAAAGGAATCGTAAATTATAAAAGTCAAGTGCCGGTTATAAATGCAAAAATTACGTTTGTAACAGCTACTCGGCAATTTACAACTTACAGTCTAAAAGACGGAACATTCTCGTTTGAAATTCCAACACAATTAATTGATAATGACAATGTAATTCGTGCTTCTTATGGACAAATTGTCGAAGATCAAGATCAGAATAATTACGCTGATTGGGGAAGCAAAGATTTTATACTTTCCAAAGCGAAACTAAGTACAACAATCAAAATCATTGCAAATTCTGAAGTAATGATGCTTGGTGGAATTTCCGTTATTTCAAAAGAGGAGAGAATTCCAATTGTGCTAAGCGACGGAATTGAAATTAAATACCGTGATTTTGCAAAAGCTCGCGAAGGCAAGAAAAGCAGTTGCAGTCTAGAAAATAAAGACTACAACTATTTTGAGCCTGCAGCTGCAATCGCTATTTACGGGCAGAAAGCCAAATGGGGATTGTATATTCTCAATGACAAAAAGTAATAAAAGTACAATTTAAGCACTATAATGATGACTGGAAAATTTACATTTGTTATTTTATTATTGCTAACAATATTTAGCTGTTTTGGGCAGCAAAATCTCTTATCTGGAAAAGTCGACCATTATAAGACAGCAAATTTTGATAGTGCAATTTTTCCAGCCGATTATATAGATCTTATTCCAGGCGTACGTTTTACTCCTACTCGAGAAGAAGTTGACAAAGCCGAAATAGCATTAGCAATAAATATTAAAAAGTTGAATAAAAATCTTATAAATCAAACAGAAACTCCTTTCATTCACAAAAAACTTTATAAGTACAAGCGACAATATTTTGGTTACATTGACAATGACGGCAGTCGAATACTGCTCATTAATTTTTTCTGGTCAAAAGAACGTTATAGCAATTCCAACAATTCACTATGGCTAAAAGAAAGAATCCTTGTGTTTGACGGCGGGAGTTACTATTGGAATATTAGATTTGACCTAGAGAAAAACCAGCTTTTTGACTTAGATATAAATGGTTACGGATGATTAATAAATTTGTCTTAAAACCTCAAGTGCCCTAGCCCTGATGGGAACGGCATCCTTTCCTGCCCTTTGTTTTGGGCAGGAAAGATATAGTGGACAGCAGGAAAATGCTCCAAAAAAATAACATCATTTCAATAAAAACTATTTTCCTTTCAATATTATTTCTTATCCCTAATTTGAATTAAAATTTAAAACAGCGTATTATGAATTCTGAAAACAATCTGTCTCAAAAGCTAGGAAATACTTGGAATTACAACTTGATGGAAATGTTAGAGCAAGCGCGAAGTGGCAACTCTACTACTCTTAATAGGTACTTTAGTGAACTCGCTCCCTTAGCGGCTGTAAATGCAGACAACTCGATTATGGTGACATTGAGAAAATTCCAATCAAAGATTATTGACGGAAAAATATCTGTGCTAAACTGTGTTCCAGAAGGAGAAAATTATCAGTGGGGAGTTACCATTACAACATCTTCAGATTCGGGAAGTACTCAGTATAATATTTTGCTTCCAAATAACCGAAATTATTCGGGAGTAAAAATTATAGGTAGTGAAATCCAAATTTTCATGGGAGATGCTGAGCCCATAACTACAAACACTCTCGAACTTCAAAGAAAGTTGGAATTTTGGAGCGACTTCACCGAACAAGAGCTCGAAGACGCATTTTTATCTATATCCAATGAAAAATATGGAGATGATGATGAGCAAAAATTGGAAGTAAAAAATCTATTAATTACGGTTCCTGCAATTGGACCGTTAATATACAATGAGGATTTTGAATGGTACGAGGGGATTTTTACATCTGGCGAAATTGCCTTTGATGTAAATATCTACAATGCAACTCCAGACAAATTGGATTTATTGTTGTCTTTTGTTGAGAATCAAATTCTGACAGAGTATTATAAAAACATGCTCTTGGAAATCGAACCTGAGCTGATAAAACTTAAAAATCAAAATTGGCGTGAAGTAAACGAGATAACTACTGAAAAAGAACCAAAAATTACTGCGGAAGATTTCAGAAAGCGGGTTTCTATTGATTCGATTATCTTTAATGATGATTGTTCTTCACAAATTTATTGCCACGACGATGACATATTTTGGGGACATCAGATTCAGATTAATGTGGATAAAAACGGGAAATATAAAAGTGTGGATTTGGTTGGGTGATTCTCACCCCCGCCCTCTCCAAAGGAGAGGAAGCTAGCGCACTTGTGTTTGGAGACTTATAGTCAAAAAAAATACGAATAATGACTAAATTTTATGTTTTATGTTTAGTACTAATTGGACATTCTTTTGTCCTTTCCAGTTGTCATAGAAAGAAAATTGCAAAATGTGATTCTTTGAAATCGTACATTTATACAGATGCAAACGAAGATAGAGTTTATGCAGTGAAACTAACTTGTGACACAGTATTTCTAACAGAATACGTACCTAATCAAACGTCTTATTTTGCTCTGTATAAGAGTGAAAAAAAAATAATAATAGATTCTCTGGTTGAAAAAATTAATTTTTCTAATTTAAAACAAATTTATTTTGAATCGACTTTACAAGAAAGGCACGTTTTTAAAATAATAATACAAAATGGAAAAAAAATTGATTCTACTTTTATATATGGAAAAGATGCACCATCAGATAT
>CBDUDY010000256.1:0-3108 GCA_965366055.1 uncultured bacterium | reverse complement strand
AATCTCTTGCAAGCAGCGCTAAATATCGAAGAAGATATGGGCGACTTGCGTTACAACAACATTGTAATTGCGACCGATGCCGATGTCGATGGAATGCACATTCGATTATTGCTAATTACCTTCTTTCTTCAATTTTTTCCAGAATTAATTAAAGAAGGACATCTTTATATATTGCAAACTCCATTATTTAGAGTTCGAAATAAAAAAGAAACAATTTACTGTTATTCTGAACAAGAAAGGATTGATGCGATTGAAAAGCTAAAGCCAAAACCTGAGATTACCCGATTTAAAGGATTAGGAGAGATTTCTCCTGATGAGTTTAAGCACTTTATTGGCGCAGACATTCGCTTAGATCCTGTAATGTTGGATAAAGCAACGCCTATTGAAAAGCTTTTGGAATTTTATATGGGAAAAAATACGCCAGACCGACAGAAGTTTATTATCAATAATCTGAAAGTTGAATTGGATGTGGTGGAGAAGGATTAAATAATACGATTATGCAAGATATTAGATGGAAACAGCGATTTGAACATTTTTGTAATGCTTTTAGACAATTAAAAAATGCGAAAGAGTTACAATCTGAAAGAGACTTTTCGGAACTTGAGTTGCAAGGAGCTATTCAAGCTTTTGAAGTAACGCAAGAGCTATCTTGGAAAGTAATGAAAGATTTTTTGGAAAGTGAAGGAACGAGAGATTTATTTGGCAGTAAAACTGCGGTGAGAGAATCTTTTAATGTTGGATTAATTACAGATGCTGAAGTTTGGAATGATATGATAAAAAGTAGAAATCTGACCTCTCACATATACGATAATTCTGAAATTGTAAAAATACTTAAAATTATTTTTGAAGATTATATTCCAGTATTTGAATCATTTGAAGTTAAAATGAAAACACTTTTATAATGTTCGGAATATATCCAAGAAGTTATAAAGAGATACTCGCAATCATTGAAAAATATGAAAGCATTGAGGAGGTAATAATTTACGGCTCAAGAGCAAAAGGAACTCAGAGGGAAGGTTCAGATATTGATATCACTCTTTTGGGAAATGTAAATAATGAAGATTTTAATAAACTTCTGTTAGAATTAGATGACAGTTACATTCCCTATAAATTCGATATTTCAATTTATAATGATTTGAATTCAGAAAATCTTAAAGAACATATTGATAGAGTAGGGAAGACGTTTTATAGAAGAGATGACTAAAGCATTACAAAATAGAGAAATATTCCAGCAAGTTGTTGATTTATTACAGCAGGCAAGACAGCAAGTTTTGCGGACAGTAAATTCAACTATGGTGTTGACTTATTTTGAAATTGGTAGAATCATTGTAGAAGAAGAGCAAAAAGGTAAGGAACGTGCGGATTATGGTAAGCAGTTGCTTAAGGGGCTTTCGGAGCAATTGAATGCGGAATTCGGCAAGGGATTTTCGGTAGACAATTTACAGAATATGCGAAAATTCTATTATTTGTATTCAAATTACGAGACGCTGTCTAGTATTTCTGTTAATGATGCATCAACTAGCGAGAATCTGAAATCTCTAACTAAGCACTTGGAAGATTCTCCAACAAAATTTAAATTATCTTGGTCACATTACATTATTCTAATAAGAGTCGATGACAAGTTTGAACGAAACTTTTACGAAATCGAATCAATCAAAAATAATTGGAGCGTACGAGAATTAAAGCGCCAATTCAATTCGGCATTATATACTAGACTATCACTAAGCCGAGATAAGGACGGTATACTAAGTCTTTCGGAGGTTGGGCAAATAATCGAAAAGCCCAAGGATATTATAAAAGATCCTTATATCTTGGAATTTTTAGGATTACCAGAATTATATCAATATTCTGAAAGTGAATTGGAAGGAGAAATTATTAATAAGCTTGAAAATTTCTTATTAGAATTGGGTCAAGGTTTTGCTTTTATAGCAAGACAAAAAAGGATAACTTTTGATGATAAACATTTCAGAATAGATTTGGTTTTTTACAACAGAATTCTAAAAAGCTTTGTGTTAATAGATTTAAAAATAGGTGAATTGAAGCATCAAGACCTTGGTCAAATGCAGATGTACGTCAACTATTACGATAGGAAAATGCGATTGGAAGATGAAAATAAAACCATCGGAATTGTATTGTGTCAAAATAAGAGCGATTTGGTTGTAGAATACACTTTGCCAGAAACAAATGAACAGATTTTTGCTAGTAAGTACAAAACAGTTTTACCAAGCAAAGAAGATTTAATAAAATTAATTTCGGACAAAATTAAATGAACGAAGACGACGAAAATAAATTACCTACTGACGATAATAACGAACCTTTAGATTCAAATCAAGAAACTGAAGGTTTTGATGATATACAAACATCAGGACATAATTTCTATGAGAATAATGAAAATCCTGAGAGTACCATTACCAAGGTTACAGGAATGTACAAGGATTGGTTTTTGGATTATGCTTCTTATGTAATTCTAGAGCGTGCTGTACCGGCAATTGAAGATGGTTTTAAACCAGTTCAGCGTCGTATTATGCACTCGATGAAGGAGCTTGATGACGGTCGTTACAACAAAGTTGCGAATATTGTAGGACATACAATGCAGTATCACCCACACGGAGATGCGAGTATTGGTGATGCTATGGTGCAAATTGGTCAGAAGGATCTAATTATTGATATGCAGGGAAACTGGGGAAATATCCTCACTGGAGATAGCGCTGCAGCTTCTCGATATATCGAAGCACGTATTTCAAAACTTGGTCACGACATCTTATATTCGCCCAAAATTACTGATTGGGGAATGTCTTATGATGGTCGTAGAGCCGAGCCGATTAACCTTCCGGTAAAATTTCCGCTGCTTCTTGCTCAAGGTGCTGAAGGAATTGCCGTGGGTCTTTCGACTAAAATTCTTCCTCATAACTTTAATGAATTAATTGATTCGTCAATCAAAATATTAAAAGGGAAACCTTTTACATTATACCCTGATTTTATTACTGCGGGAATTGCAGATGTTTCGAATTATAACGACGGTCTTCGTGGCGGTCGCGTTCGAGTGCGTGCAAAAATCGCTCAGCTTGATAAGCAGACTTTGGTGATTACTCAAATTCCGTTTTCTAC
>CBDUDY010000255.1:0-3121 GCA_965366055.1 uncultured bacterium | reverse complement strand
CCAAAATGTTTTTTTAATTCCTTGAAGATGTCAATTTGGGTTGAATTCATTCTGTGTTAATGGTAATTTTGTATAAATTTGCAACAGATAAATATACTTATTTTCTTTTACACCAACAAATTTATAAAAATTCTGCTTTGATAACAAAGGAAAACATACTCCATGTCGCAAAAAAAGCCATCTATTCTGAGGCTGAATCCATTAATAAGTTGGCAGATTTGCTTGATGATGATTTCATTCACAGCGTTCAAGCTATTTTTGAGTGCCAAGGCAGACTAGTCGTAACAGGAATTGGAAAAAGTGCTATAATTGCGCAGAAAATTGTCGCTACGATGAATTCGACTGGCACACCTTCGTTATTTTTGCACGCTTCCGAGGCAATTCACGGCGATTTGGGGATGGTTCAGCCAGGAGATGTGATAATTTGCATTTCGAAAAGTGGAAACAGTCCGGAAATTAAAGCACTAGCACCGATCATCAAAACATTTGGTAACACACTAATTGGGATGACTGGAAACATCAATTCATTTCTCGCAAAAACTTCTGATTATGTTCTAGATACTACTGTCGATGCCGAGGCTTGTCCTAACAATCTCGCGCCTACAAACAGTACCACCGCTCAACTCGTAATGGGTGACGCGCTTGCAATTTGTTTGATGGAAATGAAAGATTTTAAAGCAACTGATTTTGCCAAATATCATCCTGGTGGTGCTTTGGGAAAAAAATTACTACTAAAAGTTGCTGATATGCTCGAGGGAGCACAAAAACCGATGGTTTCTCCAGAGGATAGCATAAAAAAAGTCATTTTTGAAATCTCTGAGAAGCGTTTAGGCGTAACTGCTGTTATTGAAGATGGAAAACTTGTGGGAATTATTACTGATGGAGACATTAGAAGGATGCTAAATGACCGCGATACATTCGCAGATCTTAGCGCTAGAGATATTATGACCAGCAATCCTAAAACACTTCAAGCATCAGATATGGCCGTAACAGCACTAAATATTCTTGAAGACAACGCCATCACACAATTATTAGTTTTGGACAACGAACAATACAAAGGCGTACTACATTTGCACGACATACTTAAAGAAGGATTAATCTAATGGCAAAAAAGAAAAATACCGATCAGATGAGCTTTTTGGATCATCTAGAAGAACTAAGATGGCTCCTTGTACGTAGTGCAATCGGAATTCTAATTATGGCATCGGCAACATTTTTTGTTAGTGATTACATTTTTGAAGAAATAATCTTCGGCCCTGTACACCCTGAATTTATCACCTATCGACTATTTTGCGAAGTATCTCAGATATTTGGCGTTGATGGTCTTTGTGTTACAGAGTTTCCTTTTGTGATTCAAAACACAGATATGGAAGGTCAGGTCTCTATGTTAATTTGGACTTGTATAACTGCAGGATTTATATTGGCGTTTCCATATATTCTCTATCTAGTGTGGAGTTTTGTAGGTCCAGCACTTTATGATAAGGAAAAGAAAAATGCGAAATTATTTATATTCATATCATCCATTTTATTCTTCTTAGGAGTATTATTTGGATATTTTATTATCGTTCCACTTTCGGTAAATTTCTTCGCGACCTTTACCATAAGTGATGTCATCAAAAACGAATTCAATCTTTCCTCTTATATTAGCATGATCAAAACTTCGGTATTGGCAACAGGTTTATTATTTGAATTGCCAATTGTGATCTATTTTCTTGCTCGATTAGGATTGGTTACTGCCGAGTTTTTACGCACGTACAGAAAATATGCAATCGTAATTATCTTATTTGTGGCAGCAATCGTAACGCCTCCAGATGTGATAAGTCAGATTATCGTGTCTATTCCAATTTTATTAATTTACGAAGTAAGTATCTTCATTGCCGCTGCTGTCGTACGAAAACAACTAAAAGATGCCAAACAAAGTTCAAGAATTCAATAATTATAGAACAAAGATGAATGAGAAAATTCTAAATGATGATGGAAATAAAATCATTAAAAGAATTTTCAATTTAGACACGAACGCATATATGGCGGGCGCTCTAGATGTAAAAACCAAAGAATTGCTAGGACTTGTAGCATCGGCGGTCTTACGCTGCGACGACTGCATTGCTTATCACTTAGAAACAGCTCATAAACAAGGCTTGACAAAAGTTGAAGTTATGGAAGCACTTGGTATTGCTACTCTTGTTGGAGGAACAATTGTAATTCCTCATTTGCGCAGAGCTTATGAATTCTGGGATGCATTAGAAGAAAACGATCAACAATAAATTACTGTTAAGGCCACAAGCGGAATTTTATTTTATCAGTTCCTTTGTGGTATAAATTTTATTTAGCGAAAGCGATATAAAAGCCCAAAATATGATTCTAAGAGCAGAAAATTTAGTCAAAACGTACAAAGGTCGAAGTGTTGTAAAAGGCATTTCGGTAGAGGTAAATCAAGGTGAAATCGTTGGACTTTTGGGGCCAAATGGTGCTGGAAAAACCACTTCTTTTTACATGATCGTAGGCTTAGTAAAACCTAATAGCGGAAAAATTTTCTTAGACGACAAGGATATTACGCACGATCCAATGTACAAGAGAGCGCAGCATGGCATTGGCTATCTTGCTCAGGAAGCTTCTGTATTCAGGAAACTTAGTATTGAAGATAATATTCTTAGTGTGCTTCAACTTACAAAACTTAGCAAAGAGGCGCAGGTTGCAAAAATGGAAAGTCTGATTGCCGAATTTAGCCTAGAGCATATTCGCACAAACCGTGGAGATTTACTTTCGGGTGGTGAGCGTAGACGTACAGAAATTGCGCGCTGTCTTGCTACCGACCCTAAATTCATTCTGCTTGACGAACCTTTTGCGGGAGTCGATCCCGTTGCGGTTGAAGATATTCAGCGAATTGTGGCACAGCTAAAAAATAAAAATATTGGAATTCTAATTACAGATCACAACGTTCAAGAAACTTTGGCAATTACAGATAAGACCTACTTAATGTTTGAAGGTGGAATTTTGAAAGCCGGTGTTCCCGAAGAACTTGTGGAAGACGAAATGGTGCGTCGAGTATATCTTGGTCAGAATTTTGAACTTCGAAAAAAGAAATTAGAATTCTAGATTTTCGCTTTCGCTAAAATTTTGT
>CBDUDY010000254.1:0-3126 GCA_965366055.1 uncultured bacterium | reverse complement strand
GAGAATGAGACAGAAATGTACAATGCAGTTTGTAAAACAATGGGTAAATTCCTTGTTATTGCTACTTATACATATCGTAAATCAATGGGTTACCCATTAAATTACTATGACAATACTAAAGGATATGTAGAGAATTTCATGCATTTGATGTTTGAACTTCCTACAGGACCTTATACTCCAGACCCAGCGGTTGTTGATGCATTAAACAAATTGTTCATTCTTCACGGAGATCATGAGCAAAACTGCTCTACGTCTACAGTACGTATGGTTGGCTCGTCTCACGCTGGATTATTCGCTTCTATTTCTGCAGGAGTTTCTGCACTTTGGGGGCCACTTCACGGAGGGGCAAACCAAGCGGTACTAGAAATGCTAGAAGAAATTCAAGCTAATGGCGGAGATGCTGACAAATATATGGCTAAAGCCAAAGATAGAAACGATCCATTCCGCCTGATGGGCTTTGGACACCGTGTTTATAAAAACTTTGACCCACGTGCAAAAATTATCAAAAAAGCGGCAGATGAAGTTCTTGCTACATTAGGTGTAAATGATCCGATTTTGCAAATTGCAAAAAAATTGGAGGCAGCTGCACTTGTAGATGATTACTTCGTTTCTAGAAAATTATATCCAAACGTAGATTTCTATTCAGGTATTATCTACCGCGCAATGGGAATTCCTACAGAAATGTTTACCGTACTTTTCGCAATTGGTCGTCTTCCAGGATGGATCGCTCAGTGGAAAGAAATGCGCGTGAATAAAGAGCCAATTGGACGACCAAGACAAATCTATACAGGTTATGCCTTGAGAGAATTTAAACCAATGAACGAACGTTAATAATTTTGGCAAAAGCCACCACTATAAGAAAAGCTTCTCCGTATAGAGGAGCTTTTTGACCTTAATAATTAGTCAAAACTTTACTATGTTAGAATTAAATATTCAAAACGAAACCTCTACTTTAAAAGCTGTGATATTAGGTACTGCTGTTAGCAACGGACCTACACCTTCTGCACAAGATGCCTATGATCCCAAATCATTGCAGCACATTCTTGCAGGGACTTATCCTATAGAAGAAGATATGGTGGCAGAAATGGAAGCATTGCACGAGATTTTCTTGAAATATGGCGTAACGGTTTACAGACCAGCAATTGTGGAAGATGAAAATCAAATATTTACTAGAGATATCGCTTTCGTTATTGATGACTATTTTATTCGAGCAAACATTCTTCCAGAACGCGAAAAGGAATTTCCAGCGATTCAATCAATCGTAGATATGATGAATCCTAATAAAGTAATTGTTCCGCCAGAAAAAGTTCATATTGAGGGTGGTGATGTGATGCTGTGGAAAAATTATGTCTTTATCGGAACTTATAAAGGTGAAGATTACAGTAAGATAAAAACGGCTCGTACAAATATGCACGGTGTCAACTTTATCAAAGAGCTATTTCCGGAAAAAGTTGTAAAAGAATTTGATTTAGTTAAATCTTTTAAAGATCCAAAAGATAATGCACTACACTTAGACTGCTGCTTTCAGCCTGTAGGTCTAGACAAAGCAATTATTTTTAAAGAAGGCTTTAGAGACGCGAGAGATTATCAGTATCTTGTAGACTTATTTGGTATAGAAAATCTATTTCACATTACAGCTGACGAAATGTGCAATATGTATTCGAATGTTTTTTCGATTACGCCAACGGTAGTGGTTACGGAACGCAATTTTACAAGATTAAACAATTGGTTAGAAGAAAATAATTTTACGGTAGAAACCGTTCCATACGCAGAGATTGCGAAGCAGGAAGGACTGCTAAGATGTTCAACACTTCCGTTAATAAGGGAATAAATTTTAATGATTATGAAACAAACAACAAATTCAATTTTGATGATTCGTCCGGTTTCTTTTCGGATGAATGAGCAGACAGTGGTAAACAATTATTACCAAAAGGTGATCGAAAATCTATCGCCAGAAAATGTCAATGCTAAAGCGCAGGAAGAGTTTGATACGTTTGTAGAAAAGCTTCGCGCGGTAGGAGTAAATGTCGTAGTAGTAGATGATACTATGAATCCAGATACTCCTGACAGTATTTTTCCTAACAACTGGATTTCTTTTCATCAAAACAGCGACGTAGCATTGTATCCGATGTTTGCCGAGAATAGAAGAAGAGAAAGACGTGAAGAAATTTTGGACACTCTAGAAGATCAAGGGTTCTTGATAGAAAATATTGTCGATTATTCTTCTGCAGAAGATGATGGTTATTTTCTTGAAGGTACCGGCAGTATGTTGCTAGACCGTGCAAACGGAAAAGCATATTGCGCACTTTCGCCAAGAGCTGATGAAGAACTTTTTATCGAATTCTGTGAGGATTTTGATTATGCTCCAGTAATTTTTGAAGCTTTCCAGAATGTTGAAGGTGAACGTAAATTGATCTACCACACAAATGTAATGATGTGTCTTGGTGAGACTTTCGCAGTTTTATGTGCAGATTGCATTGATGACAAGGCTGAGCGTAAAAATGTTATTCAGAACTTGAAAGACAATAATAAAGAAGTAATTCTTATTACAGAAGATCAGGTAAATAACTTCGCGGGAAATATGCTTGAAGTAAAAGGTGCTGATGACAAAAGATACATCGTGATGAGTACCGCAGCTTATAGTAGTCTTGATAATGATCAAATAGCTAAATTATCTGCTCACGCCGAGATTATTCACTCGAGTCTTGATACTATTGAATCTTGCGGTGGCGGAAGCGCTCGTTGTATGATGGCGGAGATTTTCTTGCCAATGGAAGATGAGTTAGAGGAAGAATTAGAAGAAGAATAAATTGATTATTTTCTTGACGGCATTTTCTTGCTGTCAATGAGTAATAAAATAAAAAAACCACTTTTAGAATTTTCTAAAAGTGGTTTTTGTTTTATAAAATTTGATTGTCTTAGTGTAAAATCCTGATCTACTGCAATAGATACTTAATACTTCGGAATTTTATTTGGCTTTCGCCGAATATATGCAGATCGCGTAAGATATTGATAACGCAGGGTTTTGATTTGTCTTCGGTTGAAGTCGGATGCGATCAGTTAAAGATTTTTGCCATTAAACCCGTCATCAAAAGTCGATTTTGTGATTTGTTTCGCTCATTTGAT
>CBDUDY010000253.1:0-3128 GCA_965366055.1 uncultured bacterium | reverse complement strand
AATTTGACTTTATCGAAGAAGTTAATAAGCTAACAGCTGATCGCTAAAGGCTGACAGCTAAAGACTGACCGCTCCAAAACCGTAAACCGTTAACATTAAATACCTTGGACAATTGTCTGCTAAAACTATTTTCCAAAACTATTTTCACCAAACAATGAAATTTATATCCTAATTTTTCGTTTCTAATCTGATATATCTCTAACTTTGACAAGGATTTTTTTTACCTCCAAAAATATATGAATACTACAATACCAACCTTTGCCAAGCAAGACAAACTTAAGTTTTTTAGAACCTTAAATTCACGCGTCAACTCATACTTTAAAGACAATAACATCAAAAAAACAGGAAATTGGAAGATTTACCTGAAAACAGTTATTCTTTTTACCCTTTTTCTAACACCTTACTTTTTAATATTATTCTTTGAACCTTCTATTTGGCTACACCTTTTACTAAGTGTTGTTATGGGAGTTGGAATGGCTGGAATTGGGATGAACGTAATGCACGACGGAAACCATGGCGCCTATTCGACCAAATCATGGATCAATAAATTTATGGGCGGAAGCATTTATGTACTAGCTGGAAACGTTCATAACTGGCAAGTACAACACAATGTTTTGCACCACACTTATACCAACATCAAAGGACACGACGAAGATCTTGACGCGGGAAGAATTATCCGTTTTACTCACGAAACCGAGTGGTTAAAGATTCACCGTTTTCAACATTATTACTCTGTGTTTTTATACGGATTGTTAACTTTCAATTGGGCGATTACCACAGATTTCAGACAAATGCGCGACTATCTAAAGCGTAAATTATCTTACGGTGAAGCAAAGAGCCCAAAGATTTTATGGACAACTTTGATCATCACAAAGATTATTTATGTGTGTATTTGGATTGTACTTCCAATGGTAATTGGAATCACATGGTGGAAAGTACTTCTAGGATTTTTTATTATGCACTATACTGCAGGACTTATTTTGAGCATTGTTTTTCAGTTAGCACACGTTGTTGAAGAAACTGCAAATCCGGTTCCAAATGAAGATGGCGAACTTGAAAACACATGGGCTATTCACCAATTGTATACTACAGCCAACTTTGCTCCGAAAAATGCAATTGTAAACTGGTTTACGGGAGGTCTAAATCACCAAATCGAGCACCATATTTTTCCAAATATCAGCCACGTGCATTACGGGAAAATTGCCGAAATCGTAAAACAAACTGCAGCTGAATGTAATTTGCCATACCACGAATTTAAAACTACAAGAGAAGCGATTGCGGCACACTTCAGACACCTAAAACATTTGGGAATGAAGCCGGCAATTACAGCATAAATTACCAACTAACTATTACCAAACTCAAAGACATCAATTAAACATCGTCCAATGAACAACCTATTATCAGACAGAATAAATAAACTATCAACTTCTCAAACCCTAGCTATGGCGGCACTTGCGCGCGATCTGAAAGCACAAGGAAGAGACATCATTAGCCTTAGTTTGGGCGAACCTGATTTTAATACGCCCGACTTTATTAAGGAAGCGGCAAAAAAAGCAATTGACGAAAATTACAGCACCTACTCTCCTGTAGATGGGTATATGGACTTGAAAGAAGCGATTTGCAAAAAGTTCAAAAGAGATAATAATCTTGATTACAAACCTGCAAACATCGTAGTTTCGACAGGTGCAAAACAGTCACTTTACAATATTGCACAAGTCATGTTGAACGATGGCGATGAAGTGATTCTTCCAGCGCCTTACTGGGTTTCGTATTTCGAAATTATCAAAATGGCGGGCGGAATTCCAGTTGAAGTTCCTACTTCTGTGGAAAGCGATTTCAAAATCACAGCAGCCGAATTGGAAGCAGCGATTACCCCAAAAACTAAGATGATTTGGTACAGTTCGCCTTGCAATCCTAGTGGATCTGTTTACAACCGCGAAGAATTAACTGCGCTTTCAGAAGTACTGAAAAAGCATCCAAATATTTATGTAGTTTCAGATGAAATCTACGAACATATCAACTTTTCGGGAACTTTTTGCAGCATTGCATCAATTCCAGGAATGCTTGAAAGAACCATTACAGTCAACGGCGTTGCCAAAGCTTTCGCAATGACAGGATGGAGAATTGGCTATATTGGTGCACCAGAATTTATCGCAAAAGCTTGTACCAAAATGCAAGGTCAAGTGACTAGTGGCGCCAATTCTATCGCGCAGCGTGCTACAATTGCAGCGGTGGAAGCTGACCCGAAAGTGTTGAATTATATGGTCGAAGCTTTTCATAAAAGACGTGATCTTGTTGTTGGACTCGTTCAGGATATTCCTGGCCTTAAAATCAACATTCCCGAAGGCGCATTTTACGTCTTCCCTGATGTTTCATATTATTTCGGCAAAACCTTGAAAGGCACTCATATCAAGGATGCAACAGATCTTGCAATGTATCTTTTGGCCGAAGCAAATGTTGCAACCGTAACCGGTGAAGCCTTTGGAAATCCAGATTGCTTGCGACTTTCTTATGCAACTAGCGAAGAACAATTGATCGAAGCTTTCCGCAGAATCAAATTAGCGTTAACAGCATAATAATGCTTTTCATTTGGGCGTGCCACCGCCTCCGCAGGCTACAGCGCTGTCAGGCTGTCCACTATATCTTTCTCGGCATTCCATGCCAAGAAAGGATGCCGTTCCCATCCTTCACGCAGACTTCGGTAACATTGAAATACTTTGCCACATAACACGGCATAAATTATAAATATCAAAAAGAGGAAATTCAGTTTCCTCTTTTTTTTTGTCCTTCACATAAATATAAAAGCTTCTTTCTTTTAAAAATTAGCTAAATTAGCGTAGCAATAAATCTAATTAGCTGTAAACCTCATAACATACAAAAATGAAAAATCTATCTATCTTCCTATTAGTACTAACAGCTTCATTTAGCTTCGCACAAGAAAAAGTTGAACTTAAAAAACAAACTGTCGAAGCTTCTTGCGGTCAATGCAAGTTTGGACTCGAAGGCAAAGGTTGTGATTTAGCAATTCGCTACGAAGGAAAATCGTATTTTGTAGAAGGTGACAAATCCATTGAAAGCTTTGGAGATGCACACGCTTCAGATGGTTTTTGCAATGCCATTAGAACCGC
>CBDUDY010000252.1:0-3144 GCA_965366055.1 uncultured bacterium | reverse complement strand
TGTAATTGAAGCTTATAGTTTCGGAAGTGGCTAAAAACGAAAGAAAAGGTTTTCCGCAAAGGACATAATTCCACAGTTCATCAAAAAATCATTGGTTTTTCGGCTTGACCGAAGGAAAAAAATTTAAAAATTTAAAGATTGAAAAATTTTGAAGTGTTGCTTCGAATTTTGATTGTTTCGAATTCTAACCAATTAAGGTTCACCAAAACTCACAATCAGATTTTGCAATTACAGCTTCGGAAGTGGCGGAGACAGAAAAAAAAGTATTCTGTTGGAAACATAATTCCACAGGTGATTAAAAAACCATTGGTTTTTCGGCTTGACCCAATAAATTTCTAATATAATACTAAAGCTAAATTTTCTTGGCCCAAATTTAATTTAGATCATTTTGATATTTTAGATGATTTAGATTTCTCACATCTTTCAATTCTCTCCATTTCAAATACAACGTCACATCTTTCCTTAGCAAAATACACCTTAAAAAAGACGACTTTTCACCCATAAAATAAGAAAAATTTCCGTACATTAGCGTGAAATTTTTTTTAACATTATAATTATAATTTAATAGATAAATATGGCTGACGCAGGTAAGTTAATTCCGATAAATATTGAGGATGAAATGAAATCAGCTTACATCGATTACTCGATGTCGGTAATTGTATCGAGAGCACTTCCAGATGTAAGGGATGGTCTTAAACCGGTGCATAGAAGAGTTCTCTACGGAATGTATGATTTGGGACTTTTCTCGAATAGAGCGCATAAGAAATCTGCCAGAATTGTTGGAGAAGTATTAGGAAAGTACCACCCTCACGGTGATACGTCAGTATACGACGCGATGGTACGTATGGCTCAAGAATGGAGCTTGCGTTACTTATTAGTCGATGGTCAAGGTAACTTTGGCTCTGTAGATGGCGATAGTCCTGCAGCGATGCGTTATACCGAAGCGAGAATGCGTAAAATTTCTGAAGAGATTTTGGCAGATATCGATAAGGAAACAGTTGATTTTCAATTAAACTTTGATGATACGCTTTATGAGCCGAAAGTAATGCCAACAAGAGTTCCAAATCTCTTGATAAACGGTGCTTCGGGGATTGCAGTAGGTATGGCGACGAATATGCCTCCACATAACTTGTCTGAGGTTATTGACGGTACGATGGCGTACATTGATAATAATGACATTGAAATTGATGAATTAATAAACTACATCAAAGCGCCAGATTTCCCAACTGGAGGAATCATTTACGGATATGATGGAGTTCGCGAAGCTTTTAAAACTGGACGTGGACGTGTTATGATGCGTGCAAAAGTTGGTTTTGAAGAAGTGGATGGACGTGAGTGCATTATCGTGACTGAAATTCCATATCAGGTGAACAAAGCTGATATGATCAAGAAAACAGCCGATCTTGTTAACGATAAAAAGATAGATGGTATCGCAAATATCCGTGATGAATCGGATAGAACTGGTATGAGAATCGTCTATATATTAAAGAGAGACGCGGTGCCAAATGTGGTATTGAACACTCTTTATAAGTATACACAACTTCAAGCATCCTTTAGTGTAAACAATATTGCACTTGTAAATGGTCGTCCGCAGATGTTGAATCTAAAAGATATGATTCATCATTTTGTTGAGCACCGTCACGATGTTGTAACAAGAAGAACAATTTTCGAATTAAGAAAAGCAGAAGAAAGAGCACATATTCTTGAAGGTTTAATTATTGCATCCGATAATATTGATGAAGTAATTAAATTGATTCGTGCATCAAAAGACGGTGAAGAAGCAAGAGGAAAATTAATCGAAAGATTTAAACTTTCTGAAATTCAAGCTCGTGCAATTGTAGAAATGAGACTTCGTCAATTGACCGGTCTTGAGCAAGACAAATTACGCGCAGAATACGAAGAGATTATGAAAGTAATTGATCGTTTGAAAGCATTACTTGCTAGTAAAGAATTGAGAATGGATCTTATTAAGGAAGAGCTTCTTGAAATCAAAGATAAATACGGAGATGCGCGTCGATCAGTTATTGAATATGCTGGTGGAGACGTAAGTATTGAAGATCTTATTGCTGATGAGCATGTTGTTATTACAATTTCGCACGCAGGATATATCAAACGTACAAATCTTAGTGAATACAAAACTCAAAATAGAGGTGGAGTAGGACAAAAAGGAGTGGCAACACGTGATCAAGATTTCTTAGAACATCTATTTGTGGCAACGAACCACCAGTACATGATGTTCTTTACTCAAAAAGGAAAATGTTTCTGGATGAGAGTTTACGAAATTCCAGAAGGTTCTAAAACGAGTAAAGGTAGAGCGATTCAGAATCTTGTAAATATCGAAAGTGATGACAAGGTGAAAGCATTTATCTGTACTCAAGATCTTAAAGACCAAGATTACATTAATAGTCACTATGTGATTATGGCTACTAAAAAAGGTCAAGTTAAGAAAACTTTGCTTGAGCAGTATTCTAGACCAAGAGTAAACGGAATCAATGCCATTACTATTCGCGAAGACGACGAATTATTAGAAGCGAAACTTACAAATGGTGAAAGCCAAGTTTTACTAGCAGTTAAATCGGGTAAAATGGTGCGATTTGAAGAAGGTAAAACTCGCCCAATGGGACGTTCGGCCTCTGGAGTTCGTGGTATTACACTTCAAAATGAGCAGGATGAATGTATTGGTATGATTTCTGTAAACGATATGTCAAGCGAAATTCTTGTAGTGTCAGAAAACGGATATGGTAAAAGATCTTCTTTAGATGATTACCGTATTACGAACAGAGGTGGAAAAGGAGTTAAGACTTTAAATATTACTGAAAAAACCGGAAGTCTAATTTCTATCAACGCCGTAACAGATCAAGATGACTTGATGATCATTAATAAATCGGGACTTACTATTCGTATGGAAGTTTCAGATCTGAGAGTAATGGGTAGAGCAACACAAGGAGTTAGACTTATCAATATTAAAGGTAGCGACTCTATTGCGGCTGTGACCAAAGTTATTCGTGAAGACGAAGAGGAAATTGAAGCAGCAATTGAAGATGCTTCAGCTATCGATGAGAATGGTGAAATTGTGAAAACATCGACTTCTGATGATTCAGATATTTCTGATGAAGATCAATTAGAAGATGATGAGTTAGAAGA
>CBDUDY010000251.1:0-3145 GCA_965366055.1 uncultured bacterium | reverse complement strand
TTACGGCTTATAGTTTTCGATTAACAGTTTTTCTCAGATTGAGTGAAATTGCATTTATAAGTATTGTTGAACAGTCCGGGATTGTCGGAAGGTTGAAATGGGAAACTGATTATTGTTTAAGCTAAAAGCTATTAAAATCATTCCTTTCCTTGATTCATATCTCTAACCAATTTATCAAAGTCTGAAATAATCTTTTGAGTTTTATTAAAAGTATCATATTCGCCTGATGCTTTATTCACAGCTTGCAAGTGTGAGATTTTTCCAAGTCCTTCCAAGACTTCGTATTCATTAAAGCTCAGAAATTTATTGACGCTTTCCGCTAAACTTTCCATTGTAAAAGTATTCTTCCGTTCTATCAGATTTTCGATATAGTCAAAATAGCCTGATACGGTGCGTTCCAATTGCTTAATTTCCTTTTCTTCCAAATAATTTTTAGCAATTTCAGTATCAGATTTTAAAATTCTTCCTTCTGGCGAATTTTTCCAAGTATTTAATCCCATATTTGGAGATTGACTGTTTGCTTTTTTGTAAATTATTTCTGCCGCTGTATTTCCAGTAATTGCGAAGTGAAATTTATTCTGGACTGTAGCATAAAACTTTTTGGTTACCTCCGCTTTCGGATCGTAATCAATACTGCATTCCGCAAATATATCTGTGATTTGCTGGTATATTCTGCGTTCGCTAGTCCGGATAGATCGAACTCTATCTAGAAGTTCTCGAAAGTAATCTTGGCCGAAAGTGGTTGTTCCTTGCTTTAAGCGCTCGTCATTCATCACAAAGCCTTTGATGATGTATTCTTTCAAAGTTTGCGTAGCCCAGATTCGGAATTGTGTAGCTTTGGATGAGTTAACTCGATAGCCAACGGAGATAATTGCGTCTAGATTGTAGTATTCTATATTTCTTTTTACTTCTCTTTCTCCTTCTTTTTGAACTGTTCGGAAATTCCGAACAGTTGATTTTTGATCTAATTCTTGTTCTTTATAGATATTTGTCAAATGCTCACTAATAGTTGATTTGACTACTCCAAACAATTCACATATTGCTTTTTGAGTTAGCCATACGGTTTCGTCTTCTAGAAAGACTTCTATTCGTACTATACCATCAGCGGCAGTATATAATAAGAAGTTTTTCTCATTTGGAATTGGATCACTCATAGCAGTCATATAAAGATTCAGCTTAGTGCAATTTACTGCTTTTAAAGCAACCAATTATTGTTTTTTTGTATTTAAAATTGACTAATATAGTTTGTCAATTTATGATTTGGACATCACAATTGAGTTGTTTCCAAAAGGGAAATAACTCAAATTCATTTAGTTCTTGTTATACAGTTGTCGAGAAATCCTCGGTATCTCAAATACATCATTTCTGATTATTAGAAAATGCGGACTTCCTTCACTCCCGTCACACAACTGCAGATTCACACAATCCAAAAAGCTGACAGCTGACAGCTAAAAGCTAAAAAAGAAAATCCCAACTTCTCAGTCAGGATCTCTCTCAAATTATATATATCGTAGAATCTAAAATTCCGCATTTCCAGGAGTTCTTGGGAAAGGAATTACATCACGAATATTTGACATACCCGTAACAAATAACACCAATCTCTCGAATCCTAATCCAAATCCTGAGTGAACAGCACTACCAAAACGACGTGTGTCAAGGTACCAATTCAGCTCTTCTTTGTCGATTCCTAAAGCATCCATTTTTTCTACAAGCACATCATAACGCTCTTCACGCTGCGATCCACCAACCATTTCTCCAATTTGTGGAAATAAAACGTCCATTGCACGCACAGTTTTTCCATCTTCGTTCAAACGCATATAAAATGCTTTGATATTTGCAGGATAATCAAACAAAATTACTGGACATTTAAAGTGCTTTTCTACAAGGTAACGCTCGTGCTCACTTTGCAAATCTGCACCCCATTCGTCTATAGGATATTTGAATTTCTTGTTTTTATTTGGTTTACAATTACGCAAAATGTCAATCGCTTCAGTATAAGAAACACGTTTGAAATTGTTTTCAAGTACAAAACTAAGTTTCTCTAGAAGTGCTAATTCACTACGTTCAGCTTGTGGTTTTGCTTTTTCTTCATCTAAAAGTCTTGTTTCCAAAAATTTCAAATCATCCGCACATTTCTCCATTGTATAACGGATTACGTACTGAATAAAATCTTCGGCAAGATCCATATTGTCGTCAAGATCATTAAAAGCAACTTCAGGCTCGATCATCCAAAATTCTGCCAAGTGACGAGAAGTATTAGAGTTTTCAGCACGGAAAGTTGGTCCAAAAGTATAAATCTGACCCAACGCCATTGCAAAAGTTTCACCTTCTAGCTGTCCTGAAACGGTTAAATTGGTTTCTTTTCCAAAAAAGTCTTCGCTGTAATCTACTTTTCCATCTTCAGTTCTCGGCGTATTGTCAAAAGGAAGTGCAGTAACTTTAAACATTTCTCCAGCACCTTCAGCATCAGATCCAGTAATAATAGGTGTATTTACGTACACAAATCCTTTCTCTTGAAAATATTGATGTACCGCAAAAGACAATACAGAGCGCACTCTCATAATCGCACCAAAAGCATTCGTACGAACACGAAGGTGTGCATTCTCTCTCAAAAATTCTAAAGAGTGTTTTTTAGGCTGCATCGGGAATTTATCCGGATCAGAATCTCCTAAAATTTCAAGGTTTTTTACCTTAATTTCAAACTTTTGTCCCGCACCTTGACTTTCTACAAGATCTCCAGTAACCGCAATGGCAGCACCAGTTGTGATGCGTTTCAAGGTTTCATCAGGCGTATTTTCAAAGTCCACCACACATTGAATATTGTGAATTGTAGACCCGTCATTAAGCGCGATAAATTGGTTATTTCTAAAAGTTCTTACCCAACCTTTCGCCTTTACTTCGTGCAAAGAACGCGTGCTGTTAAGTAAATCTTTGACTTTTGTATGTTTCATTTTCTAAATTTTTGTAGCGTGATATAGTGGATTTCAACCCAAATTTTAGGTCAAAATCTCTGCAAAGATAATTCTTTTGTTTTAAAGATTTACTTCAAGTTTTCGTGGTTTTTTTGGAGCTTTATCCCGCTGTCCACTATATCTTTTGCGAGCCTGCAAAAGCAGGCAGGCTCGCAAAAGGATGCCGTTCCCAT
>CBDUDY010000250.1:0-3165 GCA_965366055.1 uncultured bacterium | reverse complement strand
ATCCGTTGTCATTACCGAATTATATTTTTTAGAAATATTCCACGGTTGTGGCTGTACTGCTTTCTTAATTATTCGATTTTCAAAATAATTGTAATCGTCTAGAAAAGCTGTTTTGTGACCATTAAGATAGGTGACGCGGACGGCAGTTATGAGATAGTCAACCTTGAAAGCATATAGTGCGGCAATAAATACAGCAAAGAATATAAGAATGCCTATCAAAACTTTTGCAAGTATCTTCATAAAACTTGGGGAAATAAGGTTGGGATGATCTTAACGAATTTACACTTTTTTTGATTGGAATGTTAAAAAAGTATTGGAATTAGAATAATTGTGGCTGATGGCAATTTTGCTCGTGATTAAGCAGCCATTCTTTTCGCCACAGTTCAGCTGAAAAACCACCTAATCCCCCGTCTTTTGAAATAACTCGGTGACAGGGAATAATGATGAGAATTGGATTTTTACCATTTGCCGAAGCTACAGCGCGTATGGCTTTTGCGTCCCCATACTGATCAGAAAGTTGTGAATAATTGATGGTTTTGCCGTGTGCGACTTGTTGAAGTAAGCTCCAAACTTTGAGTTGAAATTCCGTTCCTCGCGGTGCTATTTTAATATCAAACTCTTCGCGTTTTCCTGCAAAATATTCCTGAATTTGCGAAACAGCATCTTGAAGTTCGGCTGGAATTTCTGCAGATTCAGCAGTAGATTCCGTGAAATTTAAAGAAAAAATTCCATCACTATCCCCTTTTATTTGAATGAATCCCAGCGGCGAATTGATCACAGTTGTTTTCATAATTAATAAGGAATAATGATGGAATAAATTATTTTTCGCAGGCGATTATTTTGCCATTGAAAGCATGTATGCCTCTAATGAAGCAAGTTCGTCAGCGCTCATTTTCTTTGTAATTGCAAGGTTTGCTTGCATAATTACGTATTGAGCTGGATCAACGATTGCTTTTGCATCATCTTTCAAGAATGCCACAATACTAGCTGATTGTTTTTTGTAGATTGAACCAATTTCAGTAATACTTGGACCGATAGTTTTTGCATCTGGTTGGTGACAAGCTACGCAAGTTCCTTTTCCAGCAAAAATTGCTTTTCCTTTTGCTATAAGAGCTGGATCTAATCCCGATGCTACTGCAGCAGCTTCGGCAGCTGGATCTGGAGCATCAGCAACTGCATCTGCAGGCATCTCCATTTCGTCTTCATATACTACGCTTTCTTTTTCTTGAACTGGTTTGTCTTTACAGGCAAAAAGCATCAAAAGTGAAGCGAATACGATTACTTTTTTCATAGTTTTTTATTATTTGTGTTGTTATTTTATGTTTTATTTCGATGGTATATTTTATAAATTCCTCTCCAAAACTAGCTTTTTTAGAAGAAAGTTCTTTCTAATCGAAATCGCCTAAAATATTCATGCAAATTTAAGTATTTTTTGAATTCTAAAGGTACTATCCGCGATATTTACATCAGAGAACCTCAATATATATGCATTCTAATCAATGATAGCTTTCACAAAAATTAAAGCAATTGATTCTCTAATTATCTTTGAGAAATTGTGCAGCTTCTCTCGCAAAATAGGTCGAAATTAAACTTGCTCCTGCTCTCTTAATACACATCAATTGTTCCATCATAATTTTGTCGTGATCCAGCCATCCTCTTTCGGCAGCAGCCTTAATCATCGCATATTCGCCAGACACGTGAAAAACAGTTACTGGAACATTTACCGCATTTTTTACCTCACGAACAATATCCAGATAAGCAATTCCTGGTTTTACCATCACCATATCGGCACCTTCCTCTACATCCCACAAAGCTTCTTTGATCGCTTCTATGCGGTTTGCATAATCCATTTGGTAAGTCTTCTTATCTTTTGGAACTTCGATATCAGCTTCTCTTGGCGCACTATCCAAAGCATCGCGGAAAGGTCCGTAAAATGCCGAAGCATATTTAGCCGAATAACTCATAATTCCCACATTGTGAAAACCTGCCTCATCTAATCCTTGACGCAATCTTAAAACACGACCATCCATCATATCACTTGGCGCGACCATATCTGCTCCCGCTTTTGCGTGCGAAACAGCCATTTTGACCAAAGCTTCATTCGTTGCATCATTGGCAACATCTCCGTTTTCGATAATTCCGTCGTGTCCGTACATTGAGTAAGGATCCAAAGCCACATCGGGCATTACAATCATTTCTGGACATGCTTCTTTAATTGCACGAATGGTGCGTTGCATCAATCCATGATCATTCCACGCTTCTTTTCCGGTATTGTCTTTTGCAGACTCATCGGCTTTCACGTAGATATTAACTGCACGAATTCCCAATTCGAAAATCTCTTTAACTTCTTGAACGGTTAAGTCAA
This sequence comes from uncultured bacterium, assembly GCA_965366055.1. GTDB lineage: Bacteria > Bacteroidota > Bacteroidia > Flavobacteriales > Flavobacteriaceae > Flavobacterium. Next base: position 800 of record CBDUDY010000250.1, on the reverse strand, counting down.
TCGATCGACGGAAAATTCCCGGCATTGATGGAATTTCTATTTTGACGTTTTCGCCTTCGGCAATAAACATCGGAAACATAAAATCACTTGGACTTAATGTAGTTTCGCGAACAAGACTTCGCATTGATTCGTTTATTCTTAATCTTCGACCTCGATGTAGCATAGGTTTTTAGCTTTTAGCCTTTAGCAATCAGCATTTAGCTTAGCTGCTTGCGTGGGCAATGTTAGTATTGCTTTCAGCTATCAGCATTTAGCTGTTAGCTTTGTTGCTTGTGTTTAGTTATTTTTTAGCTTTTAGCCTTAAGCTTTGTCACTTCATTATAGCTACTTGGTAGATAGTGGTAGCGAGTTTTTATTTGTTCTAATTTATGATGCTGAAATTAAAAGAGATATTATTTATCGGCATAATAGGAAGCTAATTGCTGATAGCTGTAAGCTAACAGCTAATTCCTCACTTTCATAATCAAACCATTCAACATCTTTTTAATTTCTTCAATTTGACTCAGTAGATTTTCTCCATCTTCTGAGTTTATAAATTGTAGGTCTATACTTAATATTATTTGATACTCTAATTCATTCGCTGATCCATAAGAAATATATAAAAACCTGCAAAAATCCTTATCTGAACTTCTTCCGCAACCCTCAGCAATATTTGTGGGAATGGAACTGGAAGATCTTTTCATTTGACTTGTAAGAGCGAACATTTCTTCTTTTGGGAAAGAACGTGTTAATCTATAAATCTCAAGAGTTAACTGATGGGATTTTTGCCAAACAAGATATTTTTTATAGTCTCGCATAAG
>CBDUDY010000249.1:0-3173 GCA_965366055.1 uncultured bacterium | reverse complement strand
GCTGACAGCTGAAAGCTAAAAGCTGTTAGCTATCCGCTATTCTAAAATCATTGTTAACACATACCAACAGATTTATATAAAATTTGTACTTTCAACACAACCAAAAATTAAATGCTATGTCAAACCAAGACCACAAAAACGAAGGATTCAGCGGAAGAAACATCGATAAAGACTATAATCCTTCGGATGAGCCAATAGAAGATAGATTAAAAGCTGAAAAGGAAATCAACAAAGAAGGAGACACTAAGATCGTAGACCGCGCTAGAGATTCCGACGACAGCCTAAAAGAAAAGAATCACAATGCGCCAATCGAAGACAGTAAAAACCTAGAGAATCGCGACAAGAATTACGACCCTGATCCTAATAGATATCCAAATTCAGATCCGGACAATAAAAAGAATCGTGGAAATATGGAATTAGACGAATAGATATTTTTCACAGATAAATAATAAATCCCAACTTTTAAGATTAGTTTTTAAAAGTTGGGATTTTTAAATTATTGAAAATTCGGTTTAAATTTCAAACCTACTCACATAAAATTTTGAACTGACACTTGAACCATCCAGCAACTTAAAACTAAAACTTCGCTCCTCTACTTTTGCAACCTTAAAAATCACAGAATTACGAAAGATTGGTCCATCATAAACAAAGGTATGATATTCCCCATTCTCACCACAGATATCAATACCCGCCGGAAAACCATCAACCAATTCTTTGTTCAAATCCTTTCCTATATATTCTTGACCCAGTTTATCTGCTTGGGCAACTACTATTTTTGCCTTGATACCAGATTCGTAAAACGATTGCATCAATTGTTGCGATGACATTCCCCACAATGGGAATAAAAGTGACATATTTAATTTGCCAAACAAATCTTCTCGATACTTTTTGACGTTTTCTAAATAAATATCTCCAAATGCAAAATGAGTTACACCAAGATTCCTAAAGTGCTCTACAGCATTTTGCATTCCATCTTCATAAGAATTCGGTTTGCCAGTAGTGACATTCATTATATATAAAGGAAGCGATAAATTCTTTGCTTGTTCTTCGATTAAATTCAAGGGCACAAAATGCATTTGCGATTCTGCTGATTCAACATCAAAACTTGTTAGCAATCCTACAACCTCAATTTGACTATTTGCCAGAAGTAATTGTAACGCCAAGGCGCTATCTTTTCCGCCACTCCAACTGACTACACATTTGATTTTTTTTGTCATTATAAAGTTAAAGTTTGCTTTTACTTACATTTCTCATTTTACAAATATATGCTGTTTCTATAACTTTATTTTTAGAAAAGAATAATCCTATATGTCCAATTAAGGCTATATTACTGAATCACAGCTGTTATCATAATTTTGGCTTTAACTTAAGGTCGTGTTAAATTGTATAAATGATTATTAAAACTATATAAACTGCCTTCACAACATTATCTTAATTTAGTAAAATATTAAAACACGAATTTCTGGCACAATTTTAGACTAGAAGATTTCAGTTTTAGCACAAAAAAAACTTGCTAATTTTTAAAAAGACCGACTATGAAAGCTTTATCACTTATAATCTCAACAATCGTATTTTTCGCATCAGGATTTTTCTTCGTTTCAGACTTTAATTTATCTGGCGAATTAAATCATGTTATTTATATGAGTTTACTACTTATTTTAATGCTTGTTTGTGTGGTAGGTTTTTTAATAAACATTCCTCTAATTATTCAAGAAAGAAAAAGAGTTAATGACTTGGCATACAGAATTTCTCAAGCAAAATTACCAAAAGCGCCAGTTCAATTGTCACAACATAATTTAGAAGTGAGTTACTAAAACCACTTTTAATCTAAATTCTAGAAAACGATTTATATCTTTATAAATCGTTTTTTTTTGTTTTATTTTTAAAATAATCGTCTTTATGCCATTCTCCGAAATTCTTGTTCCTAGTATAATTAGTCTTATAATTGGTTTCTTGATTGGAAGATTTCTTTTTCAAAATCGAAATCATCCAAATAATAATTCAGAATTTCTAGAGCAAAAGCTACAAATGGCGACTGCTCAAATTGAAGAGCAGAAAAATGATCGCCGTGAGGAAAGAATTAGTTTCGAAAAAAAATTAGAGAATCTGCAAGTCGACAATGAAATTCTCCGAGAAAATAAAGTCGAATTATCAATTATGCTTTCGCGAAAAGAATCCGACTTTGATCATTTGTGGGAAAGACACAAAGAACAGAAAAATGAGGTTGCGGAGTTGCAGGAGAAATTTACTACTGAATTCGAAAATCTCGCCAACAAAATCTTGGAAGAAAAATCTTTGAAATTTACCGAGCAAAATAAAGTCAATATTGCCTCTATTTTGAGTCCGTTACAGGAAAAGATAATGCATTTTGAAAAGAAAGTTGATGACACTCATAAACAAAGTATCGATTACCACGCAGCTTTACGGGAGCAGATTCGTGGCTTGAGCGATATCAATGCGCAGATGAGTAAGGAAACAATTAATCTCACCAAGGCACTCAAAGGCGATAGTAAAGTTCAAGGAAATTGGGGTGAACTTATTTTGGAACGCGTCCTTATAAAATCTGGATTGGAAAAAGGTCGAGAATATGAGGTTCAGCAAAGTTTTACGACTGAAACTGGTTCGAAAGTAATGCCGGATATTGTGATTAATCTTCCGGATGGAAAGAAGATGATTGTGGATTCGAAAGTTTCGCTGACTGCTTACGAACGTTTTTCGAATGAGGAAGATGAGCAAGAGCAAGCAAACTTTCTAAAAATGCACGTTCAATCTATTCGTAGACATATTGATCAGTTGGCTTCAAAAAATTACCACGATTTGTACAAAATGGAAAGTCCTGATTTTGTACTGCTATTTATTCCAATCGAAATCGCATTTGCCTTGGCTCTCAAAGAAGATTCGAATCTGTATTCTTCAGCTTTTGAAAAAAATATCATTATTGTAACTCCCACAACTTTATTGGCAACACTTCGCACAATTGATAGTATGTGGACCAATCAGAAGCAACAAGAAAACGCGATGGAAATTGCGAGGCAAGCTGGTGCGCTTTACGATAAATTTGTGGGATTCGTAACTAACCTCACCAATTTAGGAAAACGCCTTGATGATTCTAAAGCGGAATATGATTCGGCAATGAACAAATTATATGAAGGCAAAGGAAACCTCATCACAAG
>CBDUDY010000248.1:0-3199 GCA_965366055.1 uncultured bacterium | reverse complement strand
CGATAGACTTAACATAGCCCAATCCTCGAATTAAATATTCTACTTGGTTTATCTCTAAAGTCTGAGCACCAACATCTTGATTGCTTTGCTTGACTGCTTTTACAACTTCATTTAAACTGATGTTGTATTGCTTCATCAACTCTGGATTTACATCTACTTGATACTCCAAAACATAACCGCCAATAGAGGCAACTTCAGATACGCCGCTCGCCGATGATAAAGCATATTTTACGTAAAAATCTTGAATACTGCGCAATTCTTGTAAATCCCAACCGCCAGTTACATTTCCATCTTTATCTCGGCCCTCAAGAGTGTACCAGTAGATTTGACCCAAACCTGTTGCATCTGGTCCAAGAGCTGGATTAACAGCCTCGGGAAGAAGTCCTGCAGGTAATGAATTTAACTTTTCAAGAATTCGACTTCGACTCCAATAGAATTCAACATCTTCTTCAAAAATGATGTAGATACTAGAGAAACCAAACATCGAAGAGCTTCGTATAGTTTTCACTCCCGGTATTCCCAATAGGGAGGTGGTTAATGGATAGGTTATCTGGTCCTCGATATCTTGCGGAGAACGTCCATCCCATTTTGTAAAGACAATTTGCTGATTTTCACCAATATCTGGAATCGCATCTACCGCTACAGGGTTGCGCGGAAAAGAACCAGTATTCCATTCAAAAGGTGCATTAACAACACCCCAACCAACGAATAAAGCGAGAAGCAGGACCGCAACGAGTTTATTCTCAATAAGAAATTTGATGCTTTTATTTAGCATAGTAATGAGTATTAAGTAAATAAAATTCTTGCTTAAAAGTGATAAACAAGGAATACAGTCCTATACAAATTAATGCAGGACTATAATTTTAATTACTTAAAAATCAAATGAGGAAAGTTTGGTCTATGATGTGGATGTCTCTGACTATGAGAGGAGGAGTATAATCTCTGTAAGAATCTAAATCTGCTTTAGATTCCAAAAATAAATGAAAAGTTGTGAAAACAAGGGCAGCAATGAAAATTTGCTGGTCTTTCTGTAAATTGTCAAAAGACGTTTTGTAAGTATCCTGACCATCAACAATTAATTGCTCATCACTACAACAATCTTTATTAGAAATATCGCAAGTAGAAGAGAAAGGATTTTGCTGCTGCATTTCCATACCGCAAGTTTCAGCGTGTCCAAAAAAGGACGAATCAACCAACATATCACCACAGAAGTGACTATCAACACTAAACGACATAGTTGATAATAGCACTATAAGTGCCAAACAAAATACGAATGTGTTATGGAAGATTTTTTTCATTGATGGGTAAAGATAGAAAATTTATTAATCCATTTGTATCTTTAACAAACTATTTGCAGTAATATTGAGTAATGCTGGTGATTGTCTATTGTAAAGCTGGAAAATATAAAATTTAGTTAGCAAGATAGCACTACTAACTAATTTGTAAAAGATTGCCAGATTAAATTAGAACTTTTAGCGTTATTAGTAGATGCTTTATTTACAGTAAGTTAGCAAAAATATTTAAAAGTGCTATTAGCGCAATTTTTGCAAGATAATTCAAGATAACTTTTGTATCTTCGAGAAGAATTATAACATTATTTTAAGATTTTGAAAAAATTTTCAACTAAAATATTGTCATTCCTACTAGCAGTAACAATACTGTTTTCAACTTCTTCCTTTACGGTAGATATGCATTTTTGTTGTGACAAATTAGTTGACTTTTCAGTTTTAGGGAAAGCTAAAACTTGCTATGATGAAACTGATAAAAAATTAACTAAAGGGTGTTCTACTATTCAAGAAAAAGATTGCTGTAACAATCAAACAATTGTCAAAGTCGCAGATGATACCTTCAATAAAACTACCACTACATTAAATAGTGAAACTTTATTCTTCATTAGTACCTCCTCTAATTTTTACGCAAATCCACTCTTCTACGAATTCACAGAAGATGAAAATTCTTTTCAAACCTATAGACCTCCTCTTTTATCTATAGATGTAATTATTCTCAACGACACATTTTTAATTTAGAATTCTACATCGTAGGTTAATTTGACCTGCGTCCCCAGTATAGCCAAAGTATCGCTTTCGGCTACGATTCGTCGGTCCCTATTCTCAGCAAAACCACGAATCATCAATTCTGCAAAACGAAATCATTCAAACCATTGATTTAAAACTCAATGACAACGCATTATTTACTATGAGCAAAACAATGGAATTTTGGATAAAAAATATGGTCTGTAATCGTTGCCTCAAGGTAATTAAACAAGAATTACAGCAATTTGGAGTCAACGTACTTTCTTTGGAACTGGGAAAGCTATTGGTGGAAGCTCCAAATAAAAGTGACAGTGAAATCCTCAATGCAGTAACAACTATCCTGCACGCAAATGATTTTGAAATCGTGCATAGTGAAGAAGAAATACTAGCCGAAAGAATTAAGATTTTATTAATTGAACAATTACAAGACTTGCCATTACACATCAAGGTAAAAACATCTGAACTACTGGCGTCAAGTCTTCACCGTGACTACAAAACATTGAGCAAATTGTTTTCTGCCAATGAAAAGACAACGATCGAAAAATACTTTATAAAACTGAAGATTGAGAAAGTCAAAGAACTTATTCAGCTAAAGCAACATTCATTTTCAGATATAGGATACTTATTGGACTACAGCAGTGTTAACCATTTGTCAAGACAGTTTAAAGAAGTAATTGGAGTGAGTATGACCGATTACAAAAATACTGAAAGCTGGAAGCGAAATTTTTACGACGAAATTATATAGATATCAACGAAAGTTGTGCAGACAGTAAAAATATAAAACCAGTAATTTTAAATAATTAATTTATAATAGAAAGCTATGAAAACATTAACAACTATTTTATCGATGATCGTGCTAGTAAGTCTAACTAGTTGCAAGCAAGAAACAGACCTTAAAGCATTAATGAATAATCCTGAAAACCGCACACAGGTTTTTAATGCTATCTCCCAAAATGACGACTATATGACCGAATTTATGGAAAGTATGCATAGCAACCAGCACACAATGCAAATGATGCACGGGAATAAAAAAATTATGGGCTCAATGATGAATGGAGAAGGAATGCAAATGATGATGAAGGACAGTACGATGATGCACTCAATGATGAACGGAATGATGAGCGACGGAAAGATGATGGGCAGTATGATGAAGATGATGCACGAAA
>CBDUDY010000247.1:0-3233 GCA_965366055.1 uncultured bacterium | reverse complement strand
TTGAGATTGATGGGTGATGTTCAGCAGTATTTCATTACAAATAATGTTCGAAACTTCTATTCGGTTTCAATTTCAGGATACCATATTGCCGAAGCGGGTGCAAATCCATTGACGCAGTTGGCATTTACACTTTCTAACGGATTTACGTATGTAGAATATTACCTAAGCCGCGGAATGAGTATTAATGACTTTGGACCAAACTTATCATTCTTCTTTAGTAATGGAATCGATCCTGAATATTCGGTAATCGGACGTGTTGCAAGAAAAATTTGGGCGAAAGCTTTAAAAATAAAATACGGAGCAAATAGCAGAGCTCAAATGCTGAAATACCATATTCAGACCTCTGGAAGATCGTTGCACGCACAGGAAATCGACTTTAATGATATTCGTACAACGCTTCAAGCTTTGTATGCAATTTACGATAACTGTAACTCATTGCACACAAATGCGTATGATGAGGCAATTACAACTCCTACAGAGGAAAGCGTAAGACGCGCAATGGCGATTCAGCTTATTATCAATAAAGAATTGGGACTTGCGAAAAACGAAAATCCTATTCAGGGAGCGTTTATCATCGAAGAACTTACAGATCTTGTGGAAGAAGCAGTATTGCAGGAATTTGACCGAATTACAGAGCGTGGCGGAGTTTTGGGTGCAATGGAAACAATGTACCAACGTTCTAAAATTCAGGAAGAAAGTTTGTATTACGAGACATTGAAACACAATGGTGAGTTTCCGATTATCGGAGTAAATACTTTCTTAAGTTCAAAAGGGTCGCCAACGGTGGTTCCGGCTGAGGTTATTAGAGCTACCGAAGAAGAGAAACAATATCAGATAGAAATGTTGCACAACCTTCACAAAGGAAATGCGGACAAAGTTGCACAACAATTGGAAACGATTCAGATTGCAGCTATCGAAAATGAAAACCTTTTTGACCATCTTATGGAAGCAACCAAAGTTTGTTCGTTAGGACAAATAACTGCGGCATTGTTTGAAGTAGGAGGACAGTATAGAAGGAATATGTAGAATTTATTTCTTCAAAATATTTAAAACCCGATTGCTTTTAAGCAATCGGGTTTTTTATTTCGAAAAAGATGCAACGTTAAATTTCATTTATAGTTGAAAAATTATTAATATGTTCAGAATAAGTCCAAATATGAATTAACTAGCGCTGAAACGCACGTGTAAAATTTTCTTGTATCTTTGTAAGGAAACAAGGAATTCTGATGGATAAATTTAAAGTAATATTTTTAACTGAAGCCAGAGAATTTCTTCTTGATTTGGACGAGAAAAGTCGTGATAAAATTATTTTTAATATTGATAAAGCGAGATCTCAAAATAATAATGAATTGTTTAAGAAATTGAATTCTGAGATTTGGGAATTTAGGACTTTATACAATAAGAGTTATTTCCGCATTTTTGCATTTTGGGACAAAACTGATAAAATTGACACCTTAGTATTAGCAACTCACGGAATTCTAAAAAAATCAGGAAAGACTCCTGAAAAAGAAATTGAAAAAGCAGAGAATCTTAGATTAAAATATTTTCAATACAAAAGCAGACAAAATGAAAAATAAGGAAAATGATTTAGCGATGTTCTCTTTCGATGAGATTAAAGATGAATTTATTGGCCAGGTCGGCAGTCATAAGAGAACGATATATGAGCAAGAACTTCAATTAGAAGTATTAGGTGATTTGATAAAAAAGGTTCGTCACGAGCGTAATATGACTCAAGAACAACTCGGTAAGCTAATAGGTGTTCAAAGAGCACAAATATCAAAGCTAGAAAATAATATATCAAACGTATCTATTGAAACACTTTTGCGAGTTTTTTCTGCATTAAAAACAAAGGTGTACTTTAATGTAGAAGTTTTGAATAGCGATGTTAAAGTAGCTGGATAGAGAATTTTATTTATTTTCCGATTGTCGATCAAGTATTAATCTTTGACAATTCCGAAAGTAAAAATCAACTGATAGCCAGTAAAATTTTAGGTATTTCATTTAATATTTTAAACAGTAAAAAGTTTAATCTATTAAAAAGATATTATGACCAAACTTGAAAAACATATTTGTGAGGACTAACAAGATTTTTACAGGGCTCGAGTTAACATACGAAAAACTCATCGAGTTTAAAAAGCAAAAAAAACAGACCACTAGTAGTGATGCGCGGAAATAAGATTGTCCATATAAAAGCAGAAGACTTATAGATCTATGCTAAAATAAAAAAACCGACTGCTTTTCAGCAATCGGGTTTTTTATTTCGAAATTCCCACAAAAAAAGCGGCGTGAATTAAATCACGCCGCTTCCAAGTAGGTCCAATAATCGTAGATTTATTAATATGTTCTTTTCTTCTCGTAAGTAGTTGTCAACACTTTTTTAATTTTGTCAAGTGCACCACTAAAAGCTTTTTCGATGGTATCTGCGTGCTCTGTAACTGCAACAGGCGGCAAATTTTCTGGACGAGCTTCGATTACGCATCTTTTGTCGTTCAAACCAAATTTATCTCCATTTTCATCTGTAAAATGAACTTCAAGTCTTGTCACTTTATCTTCAAATCTAGCTAGTGATTTCTGAAGTTCTTCGGTAAAATATGTTTTTAGTCTTGCGCTGTTTTCAACGTTGTTGTCTGTGTTGATTTGTATAGTCATAGTTATATAGTTTTTTATATGTTGTTACTCGTAAAGTTAACGAAATTCGCTTCAAACCGAGTCAAATTATTATAAAATTAAGAAATTTCAACACTTTAAAAATTACAAGATTGAGTATCAATCAACTATCATTTTAATCACAAAACTTTAGCAAATTTACGTGAAAATAAAGTGCTTTTTGGTGGCAAGGTCAACCCGAAAAAACCAAAAGTACTTAATTATATAAATATCTTATGATTTGATACTTTTGGATTAGTTTTTGAATGGCTATTTTTACATCAACCAATAAAATTTTAAATTATGAAAAAGATAATACTTTTTGTCCTAGCAATCGCTGCGACAACTTTTAGCAGTTGTACAGGTCCAGAAGGACCGCGTGGTCAAGATGGAACTTCTGTGCTTGCGGAAGTTTTCGAAATTAAAAATGTGAATTTCGTCAATCAGAATGGAAATTATAGCGTTTTGTACAATCTGAATCCTGCAATCTACTTGGATGATATGGTTTTGGTTTACAGAAGATCGGGCGTTTCAAACGGAAATAATATTTGGCAGTCACTTCCTAAAACCTACTATTTTGATAATGG
>CBDUDY010000246.1:0-3237 GCA_965366055.1 uncultured bacterium | reverse complement strand
AAAGTATCCGAAATCCAATTTATTAAATCTCTGTAGCTGATATTTTCAGCAGATAGGATAAAACGTTTTCCAGAAATATCTGAATTCATCAAAGCAATCATTTGTTTTACAACATCCGTAACTGCAATAAATGCCGCCGTTCCTAATGTGTAATACTTTAATCCTTTCTCAACATTAGAGAAAATTTGACCGCTTCCAGAGTCCCAAAATCCAGGTCCTAAAACAATAGAAGGATTTACAATTACCACATTTAATCCTTCTTGCTCACCTCGCCAAACTTCAATTTCAGCGCCGTGTTTAGTGATAGAGTAATCGCTGTGCAGTCTTTCAGCATTCCATTCAGTAGATTCGGTTATCAAATCATCTTCGGTTTTGGCATCACCCAAAGCGGCAATTGAGCTTACATAACAGAGTTTTTCGATATTGTGATAAAGGCAGAAGTTAACAATATTCGCGGTGCCTTCAATATTGATTTTACGGAGTTTCAGTTCGTCCCTAGGGTCAAATGATACCAAAGCAGCGCAATGGTAAACGTGGGTAATTTTAGCGAAAGCGATATCGAGAAGTTCAATATCATTAATATCCGCTTCTACCCATTCAATTCTCTCAAAAAGATAAATTTTATTATAAAGTTCGAATAAATTTCGAGTCTTATTTTGACTTTCTAAAGTTCGGAAAATAGCACGTACGCGATCATTTGTCTCGGTGAGTGAGAGTAACAAATGTGCGCCAATAAATCCTGTGCCTCCTGTAACTAGAATCATAGCTGCAAAGTTATACTAATTAATGCTCAAAATATATGTTTTGAATTTCCAACTGAACATAATAGGTTATCTTTGCCCAAATTTATTTTATAATGAAAAACTTAGTTGAAGAATTACGCTGGCGCGGACTTTACCACGACAGTATGCCGGGAACCGAAGAACAATTGCTGAAAGAATGTACTACAGCATATATCGGTTTTGATCCAACGGCAGATTCACTTCACATTGGGAGTATGGTGCAAATCATTTTGCTGGTACATTTAAAGAATTTTGGACACAGACCTGTCGCCCTTGTTGGAGGTGCTACGGGAATGATTGGAGATCCTTCTGGGAAATCTGACGAGCGTAATCTACTTGATGACGAAGCTTTGGCCAAAAATGTTGCCGGAATTAAAAGTGTTTTGTCACGCTTCTTAGATTTTGATTCGGCCGAATCAAATGCGCCTTTTATGGTGAACAACTATGATTGGATGAAGGAATTTAGTTTCATCGATTTCGCGCGTGAAGTGGGCAAGAGAATCACCGTCAATTATATGATGGCAAAAGATTCAGTAAAAAAACGTTTGAATGGAGAAATCGGCGACGGAATGTCGTTTACAGAATTCACCTATCAACTAATTCAAGGCTACGATTTTTATTATCTATATAAAAACCACGATATAAAACTGCAAATGGGTGGTTCTGATCAATGGGGAAATATCACTACTGGTACAGAGCTTGTGCGCAGAATGGGTGGAGAAGGAGCAAAAGCTTTTGCAATGACAACACCACTTATTACTAAAGCTGACGGAACTAAATTCGGAAAATCTGAAGGTGGAAACGTATGGCTTGATACAGACAAAACATCAGTTTATAAATTTTACCAGTTTTGGTTGAATTCAGCAGATGAAGATGCTGAGAAGTACATTAAAATCTTTACTTTTTTCGATCAGGAAAAAATCGAAAAATTAATCGAAGAACACCGTCAAGCACCGCATTTACGAACGTTGCAAAAAGCTTTGGCTGAATCAATTACGGTATTTGTGCACAATCAAGAAGAGTATGAAAAAGCAGTAAAAGCTTCGGGAATTCTTTTTGGGTCAGCTACAGCTGCAGATTTAAAAGAACTAGATGCCGCAACTTTCCTAGATATCTTTGATGGTGTGCCACAAGCGCAGATTTCGAAAGAAGATCTTGGTAAAGGATTAGAAATCATTACCGCTCTAAATGAGAAAACTGGATTTTTCAAATCTAACGGAGAAGCGAGACGTGCATTAACTGCAAATTCGATTTCTGTAAATAGAGAAAAAGTAACCGAAGACTATAAATTATCTTCGACTGATCTTATAAATGATGAGTTTATTTTGCTGCAAAGCGGAAAGAAAAACTACTTTATTATTCAGGTTAAATAATCTGAAATTAATTCAACAAAAAAGCTGTGTTTGTAATGAACACAGCTTTTTTACTTTATAAAACCATCAGATTGCAACCTCGAATATCCGAATTGTCAAATCTGCCAAGTACTTCAAACGTACCATTATCGTATCTTTTTCCTAAATCCTGAGTCGCAATAAAAGAGCAGGAATTAATATTAGCGAGATCAATCACATTGATACCGCCAGTTTTTCCATTCCCAATATAGCTCAGCGGGTCTTCGGTATCGCGCATCATCACATCCATCCATTGCGGACAATTAAAAACGCCATCGCCAAGCGAATAAGCTTGAGACAACAATTCCGTCATTCCGTATTCTGAATGTATGCTGCTTACGCCAAAACCATCGCAGAGAATATCATGTAATTCTTCGCGAATCATCTCTTTTCGGCGGCCTTTCATTCCGCCAGTTTCCATAATTATCAGATTCTTGAAATCGAATTTCTCTTTTTCAATTAAATCCAAAAGCGCATAAGTCACGCCCATCAAAATTACATTTTTCTCCTGCTTGTCAAATTCCCGAAGCTTTGCAATAAGATCGTCGTGGTTGTAAAGATAAAATCCGCTGTCCTCATTATGCGATAGCGAAATCAAATCTTCCACCATATAAATTAGCGACGAGCCCGATCTTTCCTGATAAGATGGCAAAAGTGCCAGAAAAATATAGTCTTCGATATTGCCGTAAAATTCCGCAAATCCCTGTCTGTAACTCTGCTCATATAGACTCACATCCGTGACAAGATGCTGAGAAGTCGTGGTTCCGGTCGTTCCGCTACTCGTAAAAATCACTTGAGGTTTGTCAGTACTACTCACCACTTTATGACTTTTGAAAAACTGAATCGGCAGAAACGGAATTTCTTCAAGTGTTTTTACCAAATGCTTTTCCACCTTCAGCGCCTCGCAAAATTCACGGTATACTGCATTGTTTTCATACTGAAACCGAAAAACCTTGAGCGCGATTTTTTGAAATTCTTTTTTAGAGGATATATTAAAGATATCAGGGTAGATGTTCACAGCAAATATTTTTGTAAAAATACGGATTTTTCTAGAAAGCCGTAGC
>CBDUDY010000245.1:0-3288 GCA_965366055.1 uncultured bacterium | reverse complement strand
GAGTGTCGGGAGCATTTGCGTCAGATTGCCATCTAGTATTCATTGCAGCAATTTTTGCTTGGTCAAGAAGGCATCTTGCGGCATTTGTGGTCCCACGAGCTCCAGCATTAGCACTAATGACTTTTCCAGTTTTATCTACAGATATTTCTACCACAACTTTTCCTTGTTCATTGCAAACATAGTTGGGTTGAGGTTTTGTCAATGCTTTTCTATTTCCTAAAAGGTAATCGCCATTTCCTGATCCGCGACCTGCACCAGAACCAGATCCGTATCCGCTTCCAGTACCAATTCCTTGTCCTGAACCGTTTCCGCCACCACTTCCTGTACCAGATCCACCTCCGCCTTCGTAACCTGTAGCGCCAGTTGTACCAGATGCTTTTCCTTTATTTCCTGCTTGCTTGTCATTTCCATCACCTGATTTGTCTGAACCATTTAATAAATCATTCAAAGCATCAGTCGCTGACTTTGATGGTTTTGGTTTTGCGGGAACCGGAGTTGCAACTGCCGCCTTGGGAGCTTTTTCAACTTTCTTAACTGCGGCGACAGATGGAGCTTCGATATTATCGGTAGTTAAAATTTCATTTTCAGAACTCACAGGAGTTTGAGTTGGCTTTGGTGCAGCACTCACTTTTTCTTTAGAAGTAAAATTATCTCCGGATCCAAAATCACTATCGCCAAAATTTACAGCAATATCGCCACCTCCGCCACCTCCTTCAAGGTCGCTTAGTGTAATTTCATTGGTAAATTTGAGTACAAATAGCAAAAGAATAATAACCGCAAAGCTAATTGTGGTGTATAAAGCTGATTTCTTTTCCTCTTCGTTTTTTAGTATTTTCATACAGATATAATTGAATAATTTCTGATTTATGTTCTTAATAAGAGATAACGTACGATTCTCTTTTTAATTGTTTCTATAAAGTAGGCAAATAAAGTGAATATTTGGCTACAATAGTATTACAAGAGCTTATTTAATCAATTGTTAGGCCAATAAATTCGATTTAAAGTAAGATGTTGCTCTGAATATGATCATACAATTCTCGTTTTTTTAAAAATTTCAAGCTTTCTAATTTTTTATTTTTATTTGTGCTGCATTCGTAGGGCCAATTTTACAAACTATTCTCCTTTTCTAGCCATTCCAATTTTGCGTTAAATTGTAATTTGGCAGCAATTTATCAGGAAATAATTGCCATTTTTATTACAAATTTCAACTCCAATTAAGGTTAAATCTCAGCAATCTTCTTACATCGCTTTAAAAACTAACGCACATTCCTAGTTCAATCTGTTCGATTTCAGTAAAGAGATGAAAATTAATTTTCATTCAAAAAAAATTCCCTTCATCAACGTCGTCAAGAAGCAAATCTACTTTTAGTAATATGTATTTTGAATTAATGATCTTTTAAAATGTAGACAATTTTTAATTGTAGCTGTAAAATCAGACATGTACAAAATCGTAATCTTTTCTAAAATTTTGAAAACGCTAGCATTTGCTTCAGAAGCAGAACTTTTATCATCTATTTTACTCTGATATCCCTTCATTTATAAATTATTATAAATCTTAAGGAAAGAGCGCGCATAATGAAATTTGAACTGCTCATCTTTTTTTAAGGTGCGGAACATCTGTGAAGATGTACTAAAACTCTCTCATCGTTTTTATTCAGCGCCACTATAATGGCATTTAAATATCCATTTAAGAAATGAGATTAATACTTATTATTTAATATATCTCAATTTGGACTGCAATAATTTAAGACCTTTTTCAGGTTCTTCCTAAATAGCCAGAATGAGTGCAAAACCGTAATTGTTTTCTGGATCTGGAAATATTCTCTTATCTGCATTTTTTTTGCGTAAGCACAATACGATACATTAACTTTAAATCTAAAAGTTAAAAATTAAAACGAGAAAAACGCTAACCTTTTAAATAAAAATATTCCCTGAACTGTGATCGTGGCTAGCACCAGTAACGCTTGATAGAACATTAATTTCTCCTCTCAACTTTAACAATCCTAGAAACGCAAAAATTAGTGCTTCTTTATATTCAATAATCTTTGGTTCGGGAATCATAATGGTACTATTCGGCGAAAGCCATTTTAATCTTTCAATCAAAAATTTATTGTAAACGCCACCGCCAGTTATCAAAATCGAATGGCTATGATTTGGCAAAACTGCTGCAATTTGCACAGCTATATGTTCTACAAAAGTCCTCATTTTATCTTCGATTGCTATCTGATAGGAATTTATCATGGGTAATAAGACATCTCGAACGTCTTCCATGCCAAGAGATTTCGGAAAAGATTTCTTGTAATAATCTAAATCATTCAGTTTCGTGAGTAAGTCATCTTCAACAATTCCAATACTAGAAATTTTCCCCCCATCATCATATTCGTAGCCTAGTTGATTCGCGTAAAAATTAAGAACTGTATTCACAGCCGAAATATCAAATGCAATTCGCTGTGAACCATTACTAAAAGAGATATTCGAAAATCCTCCTAAGTTGAGACAGTAATCGTATTGGCCAAACAACAATTCGTCGCCTATTGGCACAAGTGGTGCACCTTGTCCGCCAAACATCACGTCTTGAACACGGAAATCACAGACTATTTTCTGATGGCAAAGTTTGGCCAGTTTAGGCAAGTTCCCAATTTGCAAAGTCAAACCTTCATCAGGACGATGCAAAATTGTGTGTCCGTGAGATGCAACAGCGGTAATGTTATCAAGATTATTCCTCGAAATAAAGTCGCGGATAACAACCGCAAGCAAATCAGTATACTGCGCATTCAGACATTGCAATTCTACTTCTTCATAATTCACAGCATTTTTCAGAATATCTTGCCAATCATCAGAATACGCAATAGTTTCGCATTCTTTTATAGAAAATCCCCACCGATTATCATTCAGAGAAAATGTAATAGATGCCAAGTCAATTCCGTCGAGGGAAGTTCCCGACATTACACCTATTATATTGAAGTTACTTTTACTATGCATATATCAAAAATACAAAGGAATGGCTTTAGAATTAGTTTTTTAGAAGTATATTTGTGCGCAAAATATTTTTTTAATTAACACATAATTTATTTTCCTAAGATATGGATTTCAACTATACCGAAGAACAGTTAATGATTCAGAAGGCTGCTAGAGACTTTGCTCAAAGTGAACTTTTACCAGGGGTTATTGAAAGAGATGAGACAGAAACATTTCCTACAGAGCAAATAAAGCAAATGGGTGAATTAGGTTTCATGGGAATGATGGTGGATCCAAAGTACGGCGGAAGCGGTCTAGACACCGTATCGT